>NZ_JBCIVJ010000007.1:0-230267 GCF_039409775.1 Phytobacter palmae
TGTATGCAGCATCTCTTCAAGTTTGGACACTTGCTGGCTCACGGCACTGGGGGTAACGCATAACTCTTCGGCGGCACGTTTAACACTCATGTGTCTTGCCGCAGATTCAAAGCACATAAGTGCATGTAAAGGTGGCAATTTCATCGTCACGTGAATTCCATGATTTAGGAAAACTTAATTATAGAAGAAATCCTTGCTTGTCATGTCTCTGGCTGACGTTTTAGTTTTTCTGCCATCTTCTGACGGAACAAACGGGTATGATATGCGCACTTCTGATTACGCAAGACTCTTTCTGCTGGCCGCCATCTGGGGTGCCAGTTTCCTCTTTATGCGCATTGCCGCACCCGAATTCGGTGCTGTCACCACCGCATTTCTGCGTGTACTGTTTGGCGTTATCGGGCTGGCCGCCATGCTTGCCATAATGAAGTCCGCCTTTCGCTTTGAAGGAAAATTCGCTGTAGCACTGATGCTCGGGGTAATTAACTCCGGCTTGCCTTTTTTGATGTATTGCCTGGCGGCAACACGCTTACCGGCGGGGTATTCGGCGATCCTCAATGCCACCACACCTTTAATGGGGGCATTAATCGGCTGCCTCTTTTTTGGCGAGACGCTGACGTTACGCAAATGGAGTGGTGTGCTTTCCGGTATCGTTGGCATCATGATCATCACAACAACAGGGAAAACAGACGTGACAGGCAGTGTGGTTATTGGGGTTATGGCCTGTCTTATCGCCACAGCCTGTTACGGGCTGGCCGGTTTTCTGACGCGCCGCTGGATTAGTCAGCGCGGCGGACTGGAACCGAAAATGGTCGCATTCGCCAGCCAGCTCGGCGCCACGCTGTTTCTCCTGCCTTTCTTTGCCTGGTCGGTCAGTGACGGGCCTGCCATTTCCTGGCTACAGGGCAGGGTCTGGGCGAGTGTTATCGCGCTTGGGCTGATTTGCACCGCTCTGGCCTACATTCTCTATTTCCGGCTGATTGCCGATATTGGTCCGTTACGTTCATTAACCGTCACCTTTTTAATCCCTCCCTTTGCCGTGTTGTGGGGCTACCTTGTACTCGGGGAAACCCTGAGTGAAGGTTTCGGCATGGGCGCGCTAATCGTCTGTCTTGCGGTCTGGATGATCGTAAGCCCTGGCAAAAACAGCGCGCAGTGAAGGTTCAGGCCATATCGATGGGGGCCAGACAGGTACGAAAAAGCGCATATGCCTTTTCTGTCAGAGGCGCCGAGTGGGTAATATTTTTCCACACGCTGTTGTGGTCAGCACCGGGGACAACGAAGAGCGCTTTCCAGGAAGTATGCGTTGCGGCGTTATGCAGTTTCTCAGGAATAGCTTGTGGTATGACTTCATCGCGCTCTGCGGCAACAATCAATACTTTTCCCCTGAAAGCGGAAATCTGCGACCAGGCATCCGAATTGAGCCAGCTCTTTTCCTGGCGGATTATCTGTGAAAAGGCCGGGCCGAAGTTTACCTTGTCCGCCTCAGGCGTGTAGACACCAGGAACGAGAAGAATAAGCGAACGCAAATCTGCACGGGTACTGAGTTGTACGGCGTTGTATGCACCCATACTGGTGCCAAGACAGCCGGTAACCGGCACATTAAGATGCGCGATAACGGCCAGCGCCTGCCGGGTACGGCTGTCCAGGGAGGAGTCACTCATCTTGCCCGTCGATGCGCCATGACCGATGCAGTCAAAGGCGGTCGTTCCGTAGCCCATACTATTGAGTAGCTCGCGATAATGAATGAAAACCTCCCTGTCTTTCGAACCGCCGTGGATCATTAATACGTGACCATTGCTGCCATATGTGGAATCGCCATGCAGTGTTTGCCCGTCAAAGGGAACGTCAAAATAGTGTCTGTTTATCATCTGTTAGTGCCTGTATCGAAAGCACATCAGGCTGAGGCGGCGGCGAATAAGCCTGGCGTGGTGCCAAAGTGTGCGCGGAAGTGTTTTATCAGATGGCTTTGATCAAAGAACCCGACATCGCTGGCTACCTGTGATGCGTGCATACCACGGGAAAGCAGCCCTTTCGCCCTGACCAGGCGAATCTGCGTCAGATACTGATGCACTGACAGACCGGTCATGGCCTGGAAAGTACGCATAAAATAGAACTCGCTTAACCCGGCGACGGCCGCAATTTCTTTGACCGTCAGGGGTTGCGCGTAACTGCAATGCAGGAACTCAATGGCTTTGCGAATATCTGCGCGCATAAAATCCCGGCGCGCGCCTTTGACTGCTCGTTCACCATAATTGCCGATGAGAATGTTGAGTATCTGGTACATCACGCATGTTTTTTCCAGCAGGTCGTCGCTGGTATTGAGTATCCGGGCGGCATGAAGCATACGTCGGGCAATTCGCGGATCGTGGCGCATGCCCTCGGTACCAAAATTGACGTCACCTCGTCCTTTCAGTACGGTTTCTGCGACATCATTGATCAGGCTTTGCGACGGATAGAACGCGCAATAGTCCCAGCCTTCATCGCGCTCTACCGCCTCCCCTGTATGGACTTCCCCTGGCATGATAACCATTACCGTCCCCGCCGCCGCGATCCCTTTCTGTCGGCAGATTCGGTTACGCTGGGCGCCACGGGCAAATGCCGCAATCACAAACTCGTCATGGAAATGCGGCGGATAACTGTGCTCATAACATGAGGCCCGCAGGATTTCCATTCCTCCATGCAGTTCATTATCACGCCAGAGCCTGATGTCATCCCGTCTGTTTTGCGCCACGTCTTCGTTCTCCAGCCCTCACCCCTGCCATTTTTACAAATGCGCAGGATTTTACTATCGCGATTTTTCAGGATACTTAAGATTGCATATTCCGACGAGAAAGAAAGGGAAAAGTGATGTTGATGAAGAGTGACGCCATGCGCAAGGACGATCCCACAACCCTGTTTCGTGGCGGTATTGCCGCTTGCCTGCCAACCATCCCCGGCTACTGGAGTATCGGTTTTGCTGCGGGGGCTATCGGGACCCTGTCGGGGTTTACCGTCTGGCAAACGGCGTTTCTGGCGACCGCGCTCTATACGGGTTCGGCGCAGTTTTTGTTTTATTCGCTCTGGTCTGCGGGGGCAGAAATGGCATCGGTGGTACTGAGCGTGTTTCTGGTGAATTTACGCTACCTGTTGATGAGCTCCGCAATGAGCGTTTTCTTCCGCGAGCAGACGACACTGCAAAAAATCGTCAGCGGCTTACTGTTGACCGATGAAACCTTCGGCGTGGCGGTTCAGCGTGGCGGCCATCAGGGTACGGTGCCGTTTGCCTGGATGTTTGGGCTCAATCTGGCTGCGTGGCTGAACTGGATCCTGGCCTGTGTGGTGGGGGGATGTCTGGCCTCTGCGCTGCCGCCCGCATTGATGGAAGGATTAAGTTTTAGCCTGGTCTCGATGTTTATCGGTCTGGTGCTGATGATTTGGTTTGCCAGTCGGCAGAAAAAAATTGAAACGTTCAGCGTGGCAATTGCTGTGCTCGTCACGCTCTTTGCCGCCGGTCATATGGAGCTGAGTGTCATTGTGATTGTCGCCGCTTCACTGTCGGCAACGCTGGCAACGGTATTGTTACGCGCGACGCAACAAAAAGGAGGGAAATAAGATGGAGAGAAATATTTTACTGACGATTGCGATCGCGGCTCTGGTGACGGCGCTGATGCGCACGGTGCCTGTTTTACTGCTTTCCCGCTTTCGCCTGGCTCCGATCGTTCAGCAGTGGCTGGGATTTATTCCCGCCGCCATTATGGCTGCCATTATTGCGGCGGAACTTATCGAAAAACCGGCCCTGACGAGCAACGGTATAAGCATATCGCTACTGGCGGCTGCCATCGCCGCCATTACCGGCATCATCACCCGTGGGCTTTTTGCCACCGTTATCGCCGGGATGGTCGCCTACTCGGGTCTGCGGTATTTTTTCGGCCTGTAGTCACAAACTGATGGTATAACGCACGACATCACCCAGTTCCGCAACCTGATCATACAGTTTTCGGGCTGGGTTGTTCGTTCGCGTCACCCAGTAGAGTTTTGCCCAGCCGCTTTTCTCACCCTCCTGACGAATCGCCGCAATGAGCGCACGTCCCACGCCGTGACCACGCAGTGGTATAGCAACATACAGGTCTTCCAGATAACAGATAGGTTGCGTTACCCAGGTGCCTTCATGCATGACGCACAGGGCAAAACCCGCCAGTTGCCCATCGACGACGGCGACGCGGCATAACAGGGTGGATTCGGGGGAATGAATGCGCGCCCAGGTCGCGCGCGTAACGGCATCACTCAGCGTGCTGCCCGCAAAATCAAGATAGCCCTGCCACAGCGCTAACCACGCAGCATAATCGTCGGGTCTGGCCTCGCGTACTTCCACGTCCATTTTTTATCCTTTTGAAAAATCACGCGAAGAGAGATAGTACGCCTCTTTTCCTCTGTAAGACAGTTCAGTTTTCCGGTAGCAAGCGCTGGCAGACGTTACGCACAAACGCCCGTAACCAACGGTGCGCCGGGTCGACTTCTGAACGAGGGTGCCACAGTTGCGATACGGTTATCCCGCGTGTTTTCACCGGCAGTTCGAATACCGAGAGATCGGCTGCCGCCGACTGATTAATGAGAAACGAAGCCGGAACCAGCGCCACCAGATCTGTTGCCCGGGCAACGGCCAGCGCAGCAGGAAAACCAGGAACGATGGCCGCTATCTTGCGTGTAAGACCGGCTTCTGCCAGCGCGTCATCAACCGGGCCGGAAAGTGCTCCCCGACGCGAGGCTACGACATGTTTCCACTCACTGTAATGTGACGTTGTCACAGCTTTAATCTGTGACAGCGGATGCCCTTTACGCACCACGCCGACAAATCTGTCACGAAACAGCGCCTGGACGCGGATCTCCGGCCCCATCTCACTGAGCACCCCAATCTCAAGATCCACCAGCCCTTCACGTAAGGGGTACGGCGTTTTCTCCGGTTTTGCGACAAAACGCAGGGTGATCCCCGGCGCAATGACCGCTGCTTCGGCAATCAGTGCCGGACCAAACACTTCCACGAAACCGTCATTGGCACGCAGGGTAAAAAGCTGTTCGTGGGTGCTGATGTTCAGCTCCGTTTGCGCCGGGCGCAGTACCGTGCGGGCTTCGAAAACCGCCTTTTGCGTACGCTCGCGGATCCCTTCGGCATAGGGCGTTAGCACCATGTGGCGCCCCGCCCGCACCAGTAAAGGATCGCCGGTGGTCTCCCGTAGCCGACCGAGCGTGCGGCTCATCGCTGACGCACTCAGGCCAAGACGGCGCGCCGCCTGCGCAACGCTGCGTTCAGCAAGCAGGACATCCAGCGCAAACAGCAGATTCAGATCGGGTTCGGTCATCACAGGTCCTTTATTAAGATAAGGCGTCTGGTGCAGGTTATAAGTGCAAATGCTGCGTCTTCCGCCCTGTATACCGGCTCATTATAGTTGTCTCTCGCATCTATTTCGCAGAGGTTTTTTATGCATTTGTTCACAGACCAGCCCGGTGATGAAGGACTGCCGGGGCACGAACGTCGTCTGGCAATGGTGGCCGTAATGACCAGTACCACAATGGCCGTTTTTGACGGTTCGATGGTCAATATCGCCTTGCCACAAATTGCCCGCGCGCTTGAGGTTTCCCCGGGCGATGCGGTATGGGTTGCTAATGGTTATCTGTTATCTGCCGCCATGACGCTGGCCATTTTCGCCGCACTGGCCCCCCGGATGGGATATCGTGCCCTTTTTGCTGCCGGAATCAGCCTGTTTACGCTGGCATCGCTGGGCTGCGCACTGTCGACCTCACTGGAGATGCTGGTGGTGATGCGTTTGTTGCAGGGGATTGGCGGGGCCGCGACATTAAGTATTGCGCCTGCCATTTTACGCTCCATTTTCCCGGGTCGTCTGCTGGGGCGGATCCTGGGGATCAACGCCCTGCTCATTGCCGCCAACACGGCAATCGCGCCGGTTGTCGGCGGCGCATTACTCTCTTCTTTTGGCTGGCAATGGTTGTTCGCAATAAACCTTCCTTTCGGCATTGTTGCCCTGTTACTGACCTTACGCGTTGTGCCTGTCCATCGCAGCAGGATAAACGGACGCTTTGATGTTGCCGGCGCCCTTCTTTCAACCATGATGCTCGGTGCGGTGATCATGGCCTCAACCGCCTTCTCGCGACCGGGTGAAACCGGAGGCACACTGCTGACACCGGCGCTCTACGGGCTTGCGGCTGTTTTCTCGGGCATCGCTTTTGTTTACCGTCAGCGCCGGGCGACCCAGCCCCTGGTGCCACTTGCGCTTTTTTCTTCTGCCCGTTTTTCACTGGCCGCTTTAACCTCGCTCTCTTCGTTCGTCAGCCAGGGGATGACTTTCGTGGCGCTGCCGTTTCTCTTTCAGAGTGTTTATGGCTATAGCGCGTTAACCTCCGCGCTACTTTTCACCGCCTGGCCTGTTGGGATCGTGTTAGTTGCTCCCCACGCCGGACGACTGGCTGATCGCTATGCCCCCGCCGTTATTTCCACTGTCGGATTATGCTTTTTTGCTCTGGGGCTTCTGTTATTAGCGCTATTACCGGATAACGCGCCTGTGTGGGACATTAGTCTGCGTGGTCTGGTGTGTGGGATGGGATTTGGTTGTTTTCAAAGTCCCAATAACCGGGAGATGCTCGCCAGCGCGTCCCGGGAACACAGCAGCTATGCGTCGGGCATTCTTGCCATCATGCGCACATTTGGCCAGTGTCTGGGAGCGGCAGTGATTGGGGTGATTTTGTCTGTCTGCGCCCCTTCCGGCACCCTGGTGCAGGAGGCCTTCGCAGTACGGCTGGGATTATGGCTGGCGCTTTGCGCAACAGTGCTGGCTATCGTTGTGAGTCTCAGTCGTTTAAGAGCGCGGCCCGTAACGCATTAATGATGCTGTATCAGAAATGCCGTTCGCAGAAGGTGCAAGCGGCATTTGCTGGCCTACTTCCCTGTAATGACAAACCGCGAACTGGCAAAAGCCTCATACACATGTTGACTGGGGAATGGCGGGAAAGTTGCCTTCTGTGCCGCACTGACCAGCGCCGCGCAGTAGGCTCTGTTCCCGTCACGCGACGCGACATTCTTAAGCGTGCCATCGTAAGCGAAATCCAGATGCAACCGGCATTTTTTATCCTTCCAGGCGTACTGATCGGCTAGCTGCGATTCGATGGCCTGCTTTATAGCAAGCGCCTGCCTTCCGTATTCATCCTGATCGGTAAAGCGTCCGGAATTGCAGTCGCTGAGTGCCATCGTTTTATGGCAGTTATCCGGATGAAACGGTGTGCAGCCAGAAACGGCGCCCGCCAGGACCATCAGCATTAAAAATTTATTCATTCCATTACCACTTAAATTATGAATTAAATTAATTATCAGTAAGTTATTTTATTTGGCTGGCGAAAATGCAGAACGTTTTGTGGCAGCGCTACAGAGGCTTAGGTCTCTTTAAAACTCTCCAGCGTGCGCTTTTGTTTCCCTTTACTGTCGAAATTCTCGCCGTCCAGCCAGTTTTCAAGCGCTGAACGCAAATGAGGCCATTCACAATCGATAATTGACAACCAGTCGGTATCGCGATTGCGCTGCTTGCGGGTCATCACCTGGCGAAAACGCCCTTCGAAGGTAAAACCGATTCGTTCAGCGGCGCGCCGTGAGGCCACATTCGTTGCATCACAGCGCCATGCCACCCGGCGATACCCCAGGGAGAAGGCCTGACTCAGTAATAAATAGAGCGCCTCTGTACCCATCACGTTGCGCTGCATTAACGGGGACCAGGTCACATGGCCGATCTCAATGGCCCCGTTAACTGTATCAATCGCACTCCAGCACACCACGCCGCAGGCACGATTATCGGCACGGTTGATAACGGCATACGGCACCAGACTGCCATCCGCGATTTTTTGTGCGACCCATGTGGCCATCTCTTCCGCACTTTCTGGCCTGTTTGCTCCCAGCCATGTCCAGTCCCGGTCATCCGCCGCCAGCGAAAAGGCATGGTAGAGCGCATCGCTATGATCGGGGCTGAGGGGGGCTAACAGGCAGTACTGGCCGGACAGTGTACAACGCGCAGGTCTCGTGACAGGTTGCCAGTCCGGTAACGCAAAACCGACCTGCTGGCCGTACTGGTTGATTTGGGTAAGGTTCGTCATCGGTGACATCCTTGATTAACAAGAGGCATTTTACCTTATGTTTCATCTTTTTATAGCAGCATGAATCACTGATTACTGCATACTGTTAAGGATGGTGCAATAGTGTTCCATCCTTATTTATCCCCCATGTGATGCCATGCCTGGAGAACAACACGTGAGATTTCACCTTGCGCTTGTGATTAGCATACTGTTGCCTGGTGTTAGCCTTGCCGCTTTACCGGTCGGACCGGAGGTGGGCGATCAGGATTTATCCCCCTTTTACCGCTGGGATGCCGCGCTGCCCGACAAGCCCGGCATAATGCTGCGTGAAGAGCCAATGAAGCGCCAGCCGGAGATTGTGGCGGGGCAATCGCGGCGTATTCTTTACTCCTCCCGCGATGTGCGCTGGGATGCGGGTATTGTCCCCGTGAGCGGGGCGCTCTATTTTCCGCAAGGCAAACCGCCCCCCGGCGGCTGGCCGCTGGTTGCCTGGGCTCACGGCACGCTGGGGATTGCTGACTCCTGCGCCCCCTCCTGGACGGGCCATACACCACGCGATGCGAGCTATATCAATAAATGGTTGCAACAGGGTTTTGCCGTTGTCGCAACGGATTATCAGGGTCTTGGCGGGCCGGGGCCGCATCCCTATCTGATTTGGCAGTCAGAAGGACGCTCTGTACTGGATAGCGTTCGCGCGGCGCTGCAGGCCTACCCGCAGCAGCTCGCCAATCGCCTTGTGATAACCGGGCAGTCGCAAGGCTCGGGGGCGTCGCTGGGGGCAAGCTACATTGCCCCCTCCTACGCGCCGGAGCTGAAATTACAGGCGACCATTGCCACGGGTCTGGTGGCGACATTCCCTGACGGCCCTGTTGCGGCAGGAGACGGGCGAATTCATGGCACACCGCCACGGCTGGAGATGCTACGCCTGCCAGGTGGTTCGCTGGCAGATGATGCGCCCGCGCCTGAAAAGCTGGTGACTGCAAAAGGGGCGAAGTTGCTGGCTATGGTTAAGGTTGCCTGCATGCCGGAACTCACGCACTATCAGCGCAGCCTGCATTTGAATGCTGATAATGCGTTTGTGGGGGGGAGTAAACAGATAACGGCGGTGTTAAAACCCGTCACGGATATGCCATTAGCCCGTTTTCCCGCCCCGCTGTTTCTGGCGACCGGTCTGGCAGACCGCACGCTATCGCCCTATCACCAGTATGCCGCCGTGGCCGCACTGTGCGTCGCAGGCAATCCCCTCGAATGGAAAACCTATCAGGGCATTACCCATAACGGCACTGTGAATACCGCATTTGCAGATGAGCTCACCTTTGTTCAGGCGGTGCTGGCAGGCAAGCCGCGACCAGACAGCTGCGGGTCACTGGTTATACCGGGAAAGGCGCAGCCAGCAACAAAAGGCATTTTGTATAACAACTAACTTCTTAAGCGCTGTTTCTTTAAGCGCCGTTTCTGCGAGAATAGTTTGCTCAATAATATGGACCCACCCTAAAAAGGATGCCTTATGTTTTTACGCGTAACGACAGAAATAACTGAGCAGGAACAAAACGAGTTGCTGGATGGTTTACGGGAATTTAACCGCCCTTTTCTCCGCAATCGTGAATGGGGACCTATTGGCGTCTTTTGTCGTGATGTAAACGGTAAATGACCGGTGGATTGATTGGCACGCGTAAAAGCGAATGGCTCTCTATCAGCTATTTATGGGTTAGCGAAGCCATGCGTGGTAGCGGACTGGGTACAGAATTGATTAAGGCGGCGGAGAAAGAAGCGGTAAAACAGGGTTGCCTACAATCACTGGTGGATACGTTCAGTTTTCAGGCTCTACCGTTTTACCAAAAGCAGGGTTATGTGCTGCAGATGACGCTCGATGACTTTCCCGAAAAAGGCATCCAGCGTCATTATCTCACCAAAACGCTGGTTAGCCTCTAACGCTTAAAGGGAGTCCGGGTTAGAAAGCGCCCGGTCTCTGCCCTGAATTTTTGCCATATACAGCGCCTTATCCGCCCCCTCTTTCAGGCGAATCACATCATCTTCACTTCCACTGCCGATCAGGGAAAAACAGCCGGCGCTGATGGTCACTACTTTGCTTGCCGACCCCGATTCTCCATGCGGTATTTTCGCGCTGCGAACGGCTGCCACCGCCTGACGGGCAACAAACAGCGCGGCCTCTGGCCCGGTATCCGGCAGAATAATCGCGAACTCCTCGCCCCCGTAGCGGGCAATCAAATCGGTATTACGCAGTTTGAGTTTCTGGATGATTTCGCCGACCGTGCGCAGACAGGTATCTCCCGCCACATGTCCGTAAAAGTCGTTATAGCGTTTAAAAAAATCGATATCGAGCATCACCAGCGAAAGCGGCTTTTTACTCAGTGAAGAGGCTTTCAGGCTTTGGTTTAAAAACAGATCGAACTGACGACGGTTAGCAAGCCCGGTTAACCCGTCTGCCAGCGCCATCAGCTGCAAAGTGTGGTTGATACTGGTCAACTCATCACGCAGTTCCGCCAGTTCGGTCTGGTTACGCACATTCATCCGCACCTGGCGAAAAACGATAGTTCCCATAAGTAAGGTACCAAGCAGCAACATGGCGTTGAGTACCAAATCCGGCAAGCTGTCTTTTAGCCAGCGTGACCAGAGTGCCGGTTTGTCATAACCGGCAGCCACGACCAGCGGATAACGTTCAACGCGCGCAAACCCAAAGATACGTTCCACATGGTCCAGCGCCGAAATCCAGGTGGCATTGCCGCGATCTTTTTTCGCCAGTTCACGGGTAAAAAGCGGGCTCGCCGACAGGTTGCGGTTGATGACATCATCCGGGAAAGGACGCACGTATAACGCCGTGCCGTCAGTAATCAATAAAGCCAGCAGATCCCGGTTTTCCAGTTCGAAATAGCTGTAGAAGTGGCGGAAGTAATCTACCCGAATGGTCGCGAGCACCACCCCGGCAAAGCCTCCTGCCGAATCACTGATACGCATCGAGACGGGAATCACCAGATCGCCTGTTGAACGGCTCGTAATCACCCGCCCGATATGAATATTGCTGTGTCTGTTACGCTGATGGTAGATAAAATATTCGCGATCGCTGTTGTTACTGACCATCGGGAACTTATCCAGCGCCGTGGCTTTCATATTTCCCTGCGCATCATAGATAAACAGGCCATGCAGTTGCGGCAGACGCTCTTTCAGGTCGGCCAACAGCATATGGAAGCTGCCGGCATTCAGTGTTGAGATGCTATCTGACGGTATGGTACGGCGTATATCGCGCAGTGCCAGTTCGGCCTGCAAAAAGGTATCTTCCGCCTGACGCGCCTGGGAAACGGACAGGTTGATGGCATTACGTTCCATATCCTCAACGGCACGGTCCCACGAGCGGGTCAGGGTCCAGCTACTGGCCGCCACGCCCGCCAGTAAGAGCGCGGTCATGAAAAAAGTGATGCTACGTCCAAGTGAGGAATTCAGAGCCAGCGCGCCTGAAATATGTTTATTGATATTCATTTTTTCCTCTTGCTTCACATCCCGTCCTTTAAGTTAAGCATGAAAGTACGATGTTTTATAAGCAAGATCTTGTTCCGGTAAGGATGAACTGAGATGACTGGCGTTATTTTCAGCATCTGGATGATTTTCTTTTAATGAAATAAAAGCTGTTACATAGCCTTATTCAAAGGATATATCCTGCGACGCTTTGTATTCACTAATAAATCTTTAAGACCAGACCGGCCATATAAAAGGGAGATTTTATAATGTTATTCTCCCTTGTTATTATGTTAATTGCTGATTAACGTTTTATGCGCTGCGGCCAGTTAATGGATGAGACACCATTGAGTATCGGGCGTGCAAAAAGGAAACCCTGAAATCGCTCAATCCCGGCAGCATCAAGCCAGCACCACTCTTCAACTTTCTCGACGCCTTCCGCCACGACGGTAATTTGCATCTCAGCGCAGCAATCGATAATAGCTTTGACGATAGCCTGCTTCGGCCCGTGCATATGGATATCGGTGACGATACTCCGGTCAATCTTCAGTTTGTCCGGCTGAAACTTGGCAAGTAATGACAAACCGGCGAATCCGGAACCAAAATCATCGATCGCCAGACCAATTCCCGCTGCGCGTAACTGGCGAATGGCAGACGTAAATTCGTCATAGCCGGAAATGACCTCATCTTCGGTCACCTCAACAATGACCTGCTCAGGATCAAGTTGATTGCGTTTAATGTGATCCAGCAAAATATTCACCGCGCCCGGGATCTTCACCAGCGACATCGGCAGCAAATTGATAGCCACCTTGTGATTCCCTATCCCCAGACGCCTTGCCATCGCCAGAGCCCAGCCTTTTGATGCCAGGTCTGCTTCATGTAATTTATGTTCAGGAATGGTTGAAAAATAATCCTGCGGGCTGCCACCGTCTGGCCCACGGATTAACGCCTCGAGTGAGGATATATTACCGCGCGCGGGGTCAACAATAGGTTGAAAAGCAAACTGGCAGGGCTGGTTTTGTAAAACAGAAACGTTAGCCAATTCAAACGGCGGAAGTCGGGTATTCAACTGCCAGTGGTCCGCGGGGAGATGTAAAACCTGTTTTGACGATAATGGTGACGAGACAAAATTTCGAATGAATTTATAGACGCGGTCATTACAGGCAAGATGGTATTTTAATCTGCCAAATTTAATGACCATACGTAGCACAGCGCTGGGTCTGGTGTTTCTCAAATCAAACAATACCAGCCCCTTGTCAAGGAAGCGGCGATGCGGCGCAAAATCACGCATCAGTTCCACGATATTCGCATGGCGGACATCTTTGTTGATACGTTCAAAAACTGCATTTACAGCAGAGATCGGACCTTCCAGTACCTGCAAAAATTGCCTGCCATCAAACAACAACACACCGGTAACCTGTAACGCCGTATTCCGTAAGCTTGCCTGCTTTACCAGTTCAGCCAGTTGCGAGGGATCCAACGCATGGTTGAGCCGGCTACGATAGATCAAAGTCGCTAACACTGAGTACTTCCCTCAAAAAATATCCACACAAATACTGCATGAATAGACGCAATGGTAATAGTGTAACAAGTAAGCTCAAATTCCGTTCACTGATTAAGGCCTGTTCTCTGCCTGTTATCGCGGACTAGCCCGGTCGCCAGAAGAGGTTGACTTACCCGCAGATAAACATTTTAACCACTCAGCGGTCCACTTTTAGCTACGCTTTATTATGTACCATATATCCATCAGAAGATTTCGATCTGATAATGACAAAATTATTACAGTTTTGCGAATATATTAGTCTGCTATGTTAATGTTTCTATTTTTCATCGCTTATTTTCTGTCCTTTTATGTATTTACCGCCTTTAATTTGCATTAAGTCTCGCTTTTCTTCCTCGCTTAAAATTATCTGCCATTTTTCTTTTGCAAAATCATAACAATATTTAAATAAGTCACCATAAGCGCGGCTAAAAAAATATTTAACGCAGCTACTTTCAGTTGTATGGCAGTTCGTGGAAAATGCTCAGGTAATAACAAAAAATTCTCTGCCGGGTTAATAAAAAAAACACCATCACTGGCAGAAAAAGTCCTGTTTATTGTACGCAGTTTATTGTGGGGTTATTTATGAAGCGTAACACTCCTGTTACACAGAGAGAGTATTTGCTTAACGAAGGCACGACGTTGCTTTCGACGACGAATACACATAGCCATATAACTTATGCAAACACAGCATTTATAGACGCCAGCGGATTTACTGAGGACCAGCTTGTCGGTGAACCTCACAACCTCATTCGTCACCCGGATATGCCGCCCGCCGCTTTTGGCGACCTGTGGTATACCATTCAGCAAGGCGACAGCTGGACCGGCATGGTGAAAAACCGCCGCCAGAATGGCGACCATTATTGGGTGCGGGCTAATGTCACGCCTGTTTATCAGCAGGGGCAACTTACCGGTTATATTTCAGTGCGTAATATTCCACAACGTGAGGAAATTAACGCCAGTGAAAAACTTTACCAGTTAGTCAATGACAATAAATTACGTGGGCATCGTTTTTATAAAGGTCTGGTAGTTCGCCGTGGCCTGCTCTCTTTTTTATCCATTTTTCAGCGCATGAGCGTCACGCGCCGGACTAACTTTGGCCTTTTTATCACCGCTGCTTTATTAGTGGCGATGCAATTTTCCCCTTTTAATCTGGTAGAAAAAGTCGGTACGACAATCGGAATCCTGGCCCTGCTGTCTGTATATTTGCAGGCGCAAATCAGTCGTCCGTTGAAAGTTATCCTCAGCCAGATGCAAAAAGTGGTCTCCGGGCGAAAAGCCGATTACCGCCATTTTAATCGCGTGGATGAAATTGGCTTACTGATGCGTCTGGTAAATCAGTCAGGCCTCAACCTCAATTCGCTGGTCGGCGATGTTTCCGCGCAAATCAATGGCATTCGTGACATCAGCCAGCGCATTACCGACGAAGGCGAATCTCTGCAGAAACGTACGGAAGAAACGTCGGCGGATCTGCATCAGACCGCCGCGGCGGTTGAGGAGATTGCCAGCGCCGTAAGGCAGACCGCTGAAACCGCCGCAGAGGCGATGACCCGCGCGGATGAAACCAGCGCCAGTGCGAAAAGCAGCGGCGATATTATGAAGAAAACAATCTCGATGATGCAGGCCGTTTCCCAGGACAACAGCAAAATCGTTGATATCATCGGCGTGATTGACAGTATCGCCTTCCAGACCAATATCCTGGCACTGAACGCCGCAGTTGAAGCGGCGCGTGCAGGCGAGTCCGGGCGCGGTTTCGCGGTTGTTGCGGCGGAAGTTCGTAACCTTGCGCAGCACTCAGCATCCGCAGCACGTGAGATTCAGGCACTTATCGAACAGAACGTGGCGAATGTCAAAAATGGCGTTGAGATGGTGGAAAACACAGAAACGCACCTCACAGCGATGATTGATAACGTCATCACTATGTCGACGATGATCAAAGAGATTGGCACAGCAACACATGAACAGACACAGGCGCTGGAACTGATCAATGAATCCGTTTCTCGCGTCGGTGTGATGACGCATAACAACACCGGCATGGTGGAAAACGTGACCAGTGCGGCAGAAAACCTCTCTGAGCGTGCAGCCCGTCTGCATCGCGCAGTGCATGTGTTCGGTGGCAGCGAAGGCTAATTATTGATGACCCATGCTATAGTCAGTGTCTCGTTATGCTGACGTGCAGGGTTACCCATGTTCGCTTTGGTCAAGAGGATATGTTTGATTATTGCTGTCGTAATGGCAGCATCTGCCGGGGCAACTCTGCACCCCCCGGCAGGTTATCAGCAAGCGCCGCAGCACCACGCCGCTTCCCGCTTTACCTGCCCCGCCTTTCCGGCTCCCTTTACCGGCGCACTCGATTTCACCAGTAAATATGAGGGTTCGGACAGCGCTCGCGCCACGCTGAATCCGCAAGCCGACCGGGCATTCCATCAACAAACAAAGTCTATTACCGGCCTTGAAAAAGTGGTCAGTCAGGTGGTGGCGGGATTCGCCCATGATGGCAATCCGGCGCGGGCGGAATGCGTGGTCAATGGTCTGGATTTATGGGCACGCGCCGGCGCACTGACCACAGTAGCTAAAAATCACACCGGGAAATCGATGCGAAAATGGGCGCTGGCGACGCTCGCATCGTCCTGGCTGCAGCTGAAATTCTCTCCTGCACATCCGTTAGAGGGGCAGCAGGAAAAAGTAGCCGACATTGAACACTGGCTTAGTCACCTGGCCGATTTGACGGTGGCAGACTGGCGTGACCTGCCGCTTAAACGCGTTAACAACCACAGCTACTGGGCGGCCTGGGCGATTATGGCGACGGCTGTTGTTACCGACCGCCGTGATCTCTTTGACCAGTCGCTGGCGATGTACCGCACCGCCGCGAACCAGGTGGATAACGCAGGTTTTTTACCGAATGAGCTTCGCCGCGAGCAACGCACCTTTTCGTATCACAACTATGCCATTCAGCCGCTGGTCATGATAGCCCTTTTCGCCCGCAGCAATGGTGTTGAGGTGACCAGCGAAAATAACAAGGCCCTACAGCGGCTGGCCAATCGCGTTCTCTCCGGGTTCGACAATCCGGATGTGTTCACCCGGAAAACCGGTATCCCCCAGGACATCGCTTTTACCCGGCAGGCTTCCAGCCTTGCCTGGCTTGAGGGCTGGTGTGCGCTGGAAGAGTGTGGCCCGGAGGTAAAACAGCGTATTGCCGCCCTGCGCCCGCTGCACAGCACCCGTCTCGGTGGCGATCTGAGCTGGCTTTTTGCACCCCATTAACCGCAGCCGGACTGTTCCGAAAACGGACATCGGTCATTGCACCTGGTGGCGGATTAGCGGACCATCACTTTTGCGACTACAGTTTAGTCGCACTGCAAAAGGTTATATTTCGCCTGGTCAACGCGCCGGGCTTGTCCTTGAAACATCAACTGGATTAAGGAGTAAGCATGAAATCGAACCGTCAGGCACGTCATATTATGGGGCTGGACTACAAAGTCTCTAATATCAGGAAAGTGGTGAATAAGGACGATCATGAAGTTACCGTGACGCACCGTTCTGGTCGTCATCGTCGCGAAGAATAACGTACGTCCCCTTTCATGCCGCCCCGTTCGGGGTGGCATTGCGCCTCGCAAAATTCATCTCCCAAATCACGCGAACAAGAAGTATTTACCATATCTATGCTTTATACTGGCGCGCGCCGCTGTACCCGCCGCGATCAGGCATTCGCGACGGAATCGTCGACTTAGGAGCTGTAAAATGCATACGAAGCATAATAAAAACCGTTCGCTGTATATTCCCTATGCCGGGCCTGTATTACTTGAGTTTCCACTTCTCAATAAAGGCAGCGCATTTAGCACAGAAGAGAGAAGTCACTTCAACCTTCTGGGGCTGCTGCCAGCCGTGGTGGAGACCATAGAAGAACAGGCTGAGCGCGCCTGGTTACAGTACCAGGGCTTTAAGACGGATATCGATAAACATATTTACCTGCGTAATATCCAGGATACCAATGAAACCCTCTTTTATCGTCTGGTCGAGAACCATCTCGATGAGATGATGCCGGTCATTTATACCCCTACTGTGGGCTGGGCGTGCGAGCGTTTCTCCGAAATCTACCGTCGCGCGCGCGGTGTGTTTATCTCCTGGCAAGACCGAGGCAGTATGGATGACATACTGCAAAACGTTCCGAACCATAACATCAAAGTGATTGTCGTCACTGACGGTGAGCGTATTCTCGGTCTCGGTGACCAGGGCATCGGTGGGATGGGGATTCCTATTGGTAAACTCTCCCTCTACACCTCGTGTGGTGGTATCAGTCCGGCCTATACCCTGCCGGTGGTCCTGGATGTCGGTACTAACAATCAGCAGTTGCTCAACGATCCGCTCTATATGGGATCGCGCCACCCGCGTATTACCGGCGACGACTACACCGCGTTTGTCGATGAATTTATTCAGGCGGTGAAACATCGTTGGCCGAATGTGCTGCTGCAATTCGAAGATTTTGCCCAGAAGAACGCAATGCCGCTGCTTAATCGCTACCGCGACGAAATCTGCTGCTTCAATGATGACATTCAGGGAACGGCCGCCGTGACCGTAGGTACGCTGATTGCCGCCAGCCGCGCTGCAGGTAGCCAGCTCAGCAATCAGAAGATTGTCTTCCTCGGAGCAGGCTCTGCCGGATGCGGGATTGCGGAGCAGATTATTGCCCAGACTCAGCGGGAAGGATTAAGCGAAGCTGATGCCCGGCAGAAAGTCTATATGGTGGACCGCTTTGGTCTGCTCACCGATCAGATGCCGAACCTGCTGCCGTTCCAGACCAGGCTGGTACAAAAGCGCGAAAATCTGCAGAACTGGGACGCGCAGACCGAGGCACTGTCTCTGCTTGACGTTGTGCGCAACGTAAAACCGGACATTCTGATTGGCGTTTCTGGTCAGCCGGGGCTGTTTACGGAGGAGATCATCCGTGAAATGCACAAGCATTGCCCACGCCCGATCGTCATGCCGTTGTCAAACCCGACCTCACGCGTTGAAGCAACGCCGCAGGATATTATCAGCTGGACGAACGGTATGGCGCTGGTCGCTACAGGTAGCCCATTCACTCCGGTGACCTGGAATGAGAAAACCTGGCCCATTGCGCAGTGCAATAACTCCTATATCTTCCCCGGCATTGGTCTGGGGGTGATTGCGTCCGGCGCATCGCGTATTACCGACGATATGCTGATGTCGGCCAGTGAAACGCTGGCGAAGTACTCTCCGCTGGTCATTAACGGCGAAGGGTTGGTACTACCGGAGCTGAAAGATATTCATACCGTCTCACGCGCGATTGCCTTCGCGGTGGCAAAAGTCGCCCAACAACAAGGTGTTGCCGTGAAAACCTCCGAAGAGGCGCTATTGCAGGCGATTGACGATAACTTCTGGTTGCCGGAGTATCGCAACTATCGTCGGACCTCTATCTGATGGCCAGCCCGGCAACGCGATGTTGCCGGGCTTTCTTCTCTCTTACCCGTCTCTGTTTGCGCCTTTCCCGGCCAGATAACTTCCCGCACAGGAGCGGTTCATCCTGGATAGTGCGTCTCTTCGGCTGTCACAATACCTTCGAATGCGCTTAATTCCATCAACCGGCTATGGATCCAGTAACGGGAAAATTCAGCCCCCAGCGCCGCTTTGAGATAATCGCATTCGCCGAAGACAGTGAGGGCATCCTGCTGGAAAAGCGGTAGCACTGGCGCGGTAGTGAGGATATCCGGCAGATCGGCGTCGCTAACCTGCTCCAGTCCGTACAACATACCGGTCAGTATTGTCGCCATGGCCAGATAGGGATTGGCATCGGCACCGGCCAGACGGTATTCAATACGGCGATCCGCTTTATCTGAACACGGGATGCGCAACGCGGCCGAGCGCTTATTAAAACCCCATGCATTGAATATCGGCGTATCGATACGCTTGCGCAATCGCCTGAATCCATTGACTCCCGGTGCCATGATGGCTAACGACGCGGGCATAAGCCGAAGCAAACCTGCCAGACACAGACGGGTCATCTCGTTGAGCTCGCCCTCATCGGCGGCAAAGATATTTTCGCCATGGATATTGTTAAGGCTGATATGAAAATGTAAACCATTGCCCGCGAGCGCAGAAAAGGGCTTCGCCATGAAATTCGCCTGCAAGCCCTGTTTCTCCGCGACGGCACAGGTTAATTTGCGTAATGCCAGAACGTTTTCGCACAGCGCGACCACATCGCTGGAATGGTGCAAATTCAGTTCAAACTGCCCAGGCTCTGCCTCACAGACCACGCCAGACAACGGTAAGTTTTGTGCGGCGGCCATGGTTTCCAGCTCTTCAACAAAGGCTGTCTTTGCGGCCGAGAGCGACAAATGAAAACACCCGGCTTCTTGCTGTTCTTGCTGATGTTGTTGTTGCGGATCGATAAGATAAAATTCGATTTCCGGCGCGATAACGGGATATAAACCGTGATAATGAAATTTCGCCAGGACTTTTTCGAGAATATAGCGCGGATCGTACTCAAAACCGTCGCCTTCATCATTGCGCATCATCAGTAATAATTGTGCATGATGCCGGGGATCCTGAGCGCTGGGACGCAATGTTCCGGGCACGGGCACACAGAGATTATCCGGCTCATCTTCTGCATTGTCATTCTCACACCGACTGATGACCTTGCCTTTTTTATCCATGGTATAAACCGACTGCGGGAAATAACATCCGCGTGCCAGTGTGTTTAATGCAGCGACGGCAATGCGTTTTCCGCGAAATATACCGCTGGTATCGGTCAGATAAATATCAACGTGTCGGGTATCCGGGTAGCGTGCCAGATAATGGTGAACTTCTTTCGCAAAATCACTTTCGATCCTCTTCTTTGATATATCCATAAGGGCAACAACCGCAGAGGATGATGCCGTAAACGGGAAAAGGGCGCGCATATTTTTCAGTGAGGTAAAGTTCATCAGTGAGTTCATGGGTTTCATTCATTCAGGCCTCGCGGCGATAAACTCAGCATAAAATAAGCGGTATAAAGAGCCTGTAAAAAGGAAATTAACCGGCATAAAAAAAGTGTAAATCTCCCTGGTGGCGATGCTGGCATCCTGTGTAAAACCTCGCTACACTGCTTTCACCCATAAATCTGATAAATAAAAGGAGGATAATTATGTCGTACTGTGAACGTTTTCTCGTTTCACATGTATTTGGTGATCGCACCAGCTCAAGCGTTATCGGTATCGTGCTGCGATAACTTCGGCTTGAGCGAAGCTAACTAACACCCTTCCTCGGGCTTACCGGGTTATCGTCAGCGATGTTTGACGAGGCATTTCTATGCCTGTAACTCTTGAGTAAGCAATGAGCACATTACTGTCTGCACAATCATTACGTGTTGAAACGGCGTTTGGTCCGTTATTTTCTGATATCTCCTTTACCCTGAAACAAGGCGACCGTCTGGGTCTCATTGGCGACAACGGCTGTGGCAAAAGTACGCTACTGAAAGTCCTTGATGGCACCGTTTTGCCTTCTGCGGGCAGCGTTTCTGTGGCCAATCACTGTCTGATGGCGCGGGTTGAGCAACACCTGCCTGACACGCTACTGGACCTCACCCTGCTTGACGCGGTGCTTGCCCGACTCGAGCCTGGCGAACGTGATACACAATGCTGGCGTGCGCAAGCGCTGTTAGCCGGGATGGGCCTGAGTGAACATGAGATAGCCTTACCTGCGGCAACCCTCAGTGGTGGGCAACACACCCGACTCTTGTTGGCCCGTGCGTTGATAACTGATCCTGATTTATTACTTCTGGATGAGCCCAGTAACCACCTCGATCTGCCGACCATGCTCTGGCTGGAGCGATTCCTGCAACGCTGGTCTGGCAGCTTTGTGCTGGTTTCTCACGACCGGGCGTTGCTTGATGCGGTGACCAATGGCACCTGGATCCTCCGCGATAATCGGCTGCATTACTTCGCACTACCCTGCTCTGCCGCGCGTCAGGCGCTGGAGGAGCGGGATGCCAGCGATGCATTGCGCCACAAAGCCGAGCAAAAAGAGATAGACCGGGTCACCAGCAGCGCTAAACGGCTGGCGACCTGGGGACGGGTCTATGACAATGAAGATCTGTCACGCAAAGCAAAGCAAATGGAAAAGCAGGTGGAACGCCTCAAAGAGAGTCAGACGCAACTGACGGCAGGAAGTCTGTGGCGTTTAACGCTTCAGGGCGAACCGTTAATTGCCGACCGTTTGCTGGAGATGGAGAATCTTCCCGTCAGCGCCGCACCGGGTTTACCACCGCTCTTTTCCGTGCCACTGGCACGGGTAAAAACCGGTGATCGGATTGCCATTATCGGGCAAAACGGCTGCGGGAAGTCCTCCCTGCTTCGACTTATCTGGCGCCAACTGTCCAGTGATATCGCGGCGCCAGGGATGGCGATTCATCCACGCCTGCACGCCGGGTACTATGACCAGACGCTGGAGCAACTGCCTGATGACGCGACGCTTCTGGAGGCGCTGGAACCGTTCGCGCCATCGGCGGAATTGCGCAAAATGACATTAATCAGCGCCGGGTTTGCCTGGGTTCGTCACGGACAAAAAGTGGCCACACTCAGCGGTGGGGAGCGCTCACGACTGCTGTTTGTCGGCCTGTCGCTGGCGCGCTACAACCTGCTGATGCTTGATGAACCGACGAACCATCTGGATATGAGCGGTAAAGAGGCACTGATGCAGACGCTGCAGGCATTCTCGGGCGGCGTGCTGCTTGTCAGCCACGACCGTGAGCTGATTAGTCAGAGTTGTAACCGCTTCTGGCTGGTTGAACAGGGGCAGTTTAGCGAATGGCATGACGTTGAAATGGTCTACGAACGTCTGCGTCAGGAGCAACAGGAGCATGAGCCTGCGGTTACGGCAAAAGCGGCATCACCGGTACGTGTTGATGAAAGCGATGCGTTACTGGAGCAGCTGATTGCGCTGGAAACCCGTCTTGCGCAGGATCTGGCGCGTAAACCGGCGCATCAAAAACCGTTATTACAGGCGCAGTGGCGAGAGGAGATAGAAAGAATCAACCGGTTACTGATGTAAGATATAAGTAAAACAGGCGCTTTAGGCGCCTGTTTTTTCTTGTGGCTGCCAATACGTTATCAGTTGTAAATGATAACGTAAGCGTTAAGAATGACCGCGCATAACGGCAAAATACGTTTCCATGCCGCCACGAATGCGCTTCATCATTTTTTCGCATACCGACTGAGGTGAAACAGATATGGATATTTCGAACCATGGCCTGGATGTGTTGTTTATTGCAGGTTTTGGCCCTGTCCCACGCAATGTGGGTGAGAGTAAAGCGCTCTATCAGGAGACGTTAGGCCTTCCCGTTAAGCCCATGGAGGGCAATGAAGATTATCTGTTAACCGAACACGGGGCACTTGACGGCGCAAAGCATTTTGCGCTCTGGCCCCTGCACCAGGCGGCACACTCCTGCTTTGGCAGCGAAGTATGGCCTGCAGATATTCCCGCTCCGCAAAGCTGGATTGAGTTTGAAGTTGCCGATCTCGAGAGCGCAACCCGTCACCTGCGCGAAAAAGGTTACGCCCTGCTCGTGGAAAATCGGCTGGAGCCCTGGGGGCAGAGTATTACCCGTTTCCTCAGCCCTGAAGGCATGCTGGTTGGCTTAAGTATTACGCCGTGGCTATGTGATTAATGGATCATCATGCAATGGATTGAAAAGAGGTTATTGATTTAAAAATAGATTTTCTTATTGGTGGACGTTGCCAAAACCCATTGCAATACACAGCAGCGCGAACCACACCGAACGATAACGTTAGATATCGACGTGCTGCACAGGGGGGCGCCAACGGCGCTGTGAGTTGCAAATTAGCAACGCGGTTAACTATGTATACTAGCCCTCTGGCCGTTGCTGTCATTTTTGGCAGGCCAATTACTGTTCCACACACAGTTTCACCCAGGACTATATACTTTCGGTCATCCCCTCGCGCTGAAAACAATGGAGTAAATTACTATGTCGTGGAGTAAAGCAGCGTTGCTAAGTGCTGCGATTATGTTGTTTTCTGGCGTAGCAAACGCAAAAGGAATCACCTGTCCGGACTCACTCCAGGTTGATAGCAAGCCGCACAGGCTTAACGATGTAAGCCTTTTTCAGGGGTTGCCAAAAAATCTGGGCGAGTTAATGCCGGATACGCAGGATAAAACAGAGTGGACGCTAAAAGATTACCAGGACTATGCCCGGGAAAATAATATGCCGCTATATCTTGTATGCCACTACACCGGAAGTAAAAAGACCATCGTTCTAAAGGTGCCGGAAACAGCAAAAAAATGTTCTGCGTGGTATGGATACAGTAAAGAAGAGTTTTACGCCTCCTGCGAATAAACCCATCTTATTGCCAGATATCGCCCTGCCGGTGTTTCTGGCAATTCTTTTCCCACAAGAACGAGAAATAGGTAAATTACAGGGCCACCAGCCCCCCTCCATAAAGAAGGATTATCTCCGGGACGCGGCTTGCGCCATCTATATTCCGGAGCACTTGCAGTGACGCTTATTTGCGGCGAGCGTTCCGGCCACACGGCAACGTATCTCCAGCTTATCGGAGGCATCCTGCTCATGGTCCTGCTGACGGGCCATTTCATCGCGCAGATCGTCAATTATCCCTTGTACGCGTACGTGGTTAACTTCAGCCCACTGTCACGCTCCAGAATATCCGGTAGTGTCTCAAGTACCATAGCCACAGCCTTTAGCATTGATGAGTACACGCAGGGCTTTACCAGGTTCGTACTGTTTGAGGTTATCATGTAAGGCTTTCAACGCCTTGTTGCTTTACTTGTTCTCGCCAGCCATAAAACCTCATTCTGCAATACACATTTAGCTGCAACGCCGAAAAACAGTAGAAAAGCAATGCAAACAACATATCTTTCTTCTTCATAATTAACAAAAAGTTAATGAATGAATCTGGTTCTCCATGCGTACCCATGAGGTAGTGTGATGGATAAGGGATCACATTACGAAAAACGCTCCCCTGGGAGCGTTTTTTTCAGGCCAGCGCGCTAACCTCAGCGCGTCTCCGCTTTGCCTTTACGTGTCCGTACATCAGCAGCGCCGACATGGCCGAGAAAGAAAGGATCGCTGCGGGCAGCGTAACGTAATCCCAGCTCAGACCGAGCGTAATCATCAGCCCGCCAAAATAAGCGCCGATGGCGCTGCCGAGGTTAAAGGCAATTTGCCCGCCCGCCGCGCCCAGTAATTCACCGCCTTTAGCATTCTGTAAAAGGAGGATTTGCAGCGGCGCCGCCAGAGCGAACAGGCCCGCGCAGCAGATAAAGCCCATCGTTAAAGAGGCGATTTTGTTTTCGCCGAAGGCAAAAAGTAAAAGCAGAGACAGCACAATGACCAGATCGGTGGTGGCCGCAATACGCAGTGGGCTATAACGCCCGGACAATCTGCCGCTCAGCAGATTGCCTAACACCATACCCAGCCCCATCAGCATCATGATGATCGTCATGAACATCTCAGAGAAGCCGGAAACGTTCAGCATAAATGGCTTCACAAAGCTGAACCAGGCGAAGACGCCCGCGTTGCCAAACATGGTCGCGGCGAAGATAAACCATGGCTCCGGCTTTTTCAGAAAGCGAAATTGCTCGGTGAAACGGGTATCAGATTTATCAAAGAGTTGTGGTACCCAGACGAGAATTGAAACGAGCACCAGCAAATTAAACAGCGCAATCAGCATAAAAGTGTAGCGCCAGCTAAAAGCGTGACCAAGCCAGGTTCCCAGCGGTACGCCCGCAAGATTAGCGACCGTCATCCCGGCGACCATACCCGCTACGGCCAGCGTCACTTTCCCTGGCGGTGCGATTTTAGACAGGATAATCGCCCCAACGCCGAAGAAGGCGCCGTGAGGGAACCCCGACACCAGCCTGCCGATAGCCAGCATGGTATATGACGATGAAAAGGTAAAAATGGTATTCCCGACCGCGCACATGGCGACCAGCAACACCAGAATCGTTTTTAAAGAAAAACGGCTGGAGAACACGGCGATAATGGGTGCGCCGATCACCACACCGAAAGCATAAAAGGAGATCATATTGCCGGCCGACGGAATGGAGATCCCAACATCCTGCGCCAGTTCGGTCAACACACCCATAATGCCAAATTCCGCCATGCCGAGGCCAAACGTGCCCAGCGCTAACGAAAAAATCGTTTTTTTCATACCACAACCACATGTTAATAGAATGCAACAAGCATTATTGACCATTCGTTAAGTGTGAACCAGTTCAAACTCTCTCGCTGGCATATTCATCCATAGATTCAGTTCAGGCTGTGAATGCTTTCGGACCTTCTGCAACACAGGAAGTCGATGAAATACAATGACACGACTATTTTTCGCTCAGGCACGTCGCGGACATTACACTTCTTATGCGTCTCGTCATTTTTAATAGAGGAAGAGAGTCATGGGAAAAAAGAAGAACACCAGCCCTGTCGCGCAGGCGCCTCATGCGGCGCCGCTTAAAAACAAAGAATATGAAAAAGAGTTACGTCGCCTTCACGTTGAACTGGTGAAACTTCAGCGTTGGGTCGTCAGCAAAGGGCTCAAAGTCTGTATCGTATTTGAAGGACGTGATGGCGCAGGTAAAGGAGGCACCATCAAAGCGATTACTGAGCGCGTCAGTCCGCGAATCTTCCGCGTTGTCGCCCTGCCTGCACCGACTGAGCGCGAAAAAAGCCAGCTTTATCTCCAGCGCTACCTTCCACACCTGCCCGCCGCAGGCGAAATTGTTATCTTTGACCGTAGCTGGTACAACCGCGCCGGGGTTGAGCGCGTGATGGGTTTTTGCACCATGGAACAAGTGGATAAATTTCTGGAAAGTGTCCCGATGATGGAGCGCGCCATAGTAGAGTCCGGCATTATCTTGTTGAAATACTGGCTTGAGGTGACGCCGGAAGAACAAGAGCGCCGCTTGCGCGACCGCGTAAACGACGGCCGCAAGACCTGGAAACTGTCTCCCATGGATATCAAATCATTTGACCGATGGGATGATTACACCGTTGCGCGAGACGCGATGTTCGAAGCCTCTGATACCTCATGGGCCCCCTGGTTTGTCGCCCGCTCAGAAGACAAAAAACGCGTACGGCTCAATATCATTACCCATCTGTTAACGCAGATCCCTTACGAGGATCTCCCGGACGATCCGGTTGAGTTTCCAAAGCGCAAGATCGGTAAAGTCAAACCCACCCATTATCCGTTTCGTATTATTCCTGAACCGTTCTGAACTCTTTTGTTGCTGCATCGGTTATCGCTGCCGATGCAGTTATGTTTATTTCATGCGTTGCTTTTTTCTCTAACTCCGCTCGCAGAAGGCGAATTAGGGTAATTTATTGGTGAGACAATTTAATGCGCCTCAAAACTTCTCCTCGCAAAAAAATAACGTATTGCCATATTCTATGATTGTTCAGAGCGATTGTTATGATGATTTTTCTACCCGCGTAATTTATTAGTAGTCATGGTGCGTATAGTGCTATAAATTCCCTCTTTGCCGTTTTTTAAGAGAATAGAGCTGTATGAATAAGAAGAAAGCCACGTTGCTCGGGCTGTTAGCTATCCTGTTGTGGAGCACGATGGTGGGTCTGATCCGCGCGGTCAGCGAAGGCCTGGGTCCGGTTGGCGGCGCGGCGATGATTTATACATTGAGCGGCATGTTGCTTATTCTCACCGTCGGTTTTCCCGATATCCGCCGTTTCCCTCGCGGCTATTTACTGACAGCCAGCGTTTTATTTGTCAGCTATGAACTCTGCCTTGCCCTGTCACTGGGGTTTGCCGGAACCCGCCAGCAGGCGATTGAAGTCGGTATGGTTAACTATTTATGGCCAGGCTTAACCATCTTATTTGCAATCCTGTTTAATGGTCAAAAAGCCACGCTGTGGGTAATTCCGGGACTTATTCTGGCAATAATGGGGGTAAGCTGGGTATTGGGTGGCGAACAGGGATTAAATATCCATGACATTACACAAAATATTCTCTCCAGCCCGTTAAGTTATTCTCTTGCATTTGCCGGTGCTTTTATCTGGGCGATTTACTGTACTGTTACCAGTAAATATGCCAAAGGTTCCAATGGCATTACGCTCTTTATTCTACTGACGGCGGCGACCTTATGGGTAAAGTTTGCTCTGACCAGTCAACCGCCCATGCATTTTACACTTCCTGTGGTGATTAAACTGGTGATGACCGCCATTGCGCTGGGCTTCGGTTATGCCGCCTGGAATACGGGGATTTTACACGGGCATGTTGCCGTGCTGGCAGCAGCATCCTATTTCACGCCGGTGCTCTCCTCGGCACTGGCGGCCGCAGTGCTGAGCACCCCGCTCTCGTTTTCCTTTTGGCAGGGCGCGTTTATGGTGTGCGGCGGGTCTCTGCTTTGCTGGTGGGCGACGCGTCATCAATAGTGGTCATTGCGCCGCCTGTTCAATTGAACTAAAATTCATATCAAATGAACAGACGGAGCAGAATAATGCAACTCTATACACCGGGCGTACGCGCGATACCGCACGACCTGCTCAGCATCCTGGGGCTGCCCGCCACGGCGATTGCCGCTCATGACAGCATAAACGCCGGTCTGAGCGCAGGTGTGTTGCGTGATATCGCTGGCGCCGTCTCCCTTGATGAAGTCACGCTGTGCCGAATGGCCGGCATTGACCGCAATACCTACAGCCGTCGGCTTAACAGCACGGAAAAACGCTTTTCGCCAGAACAGAGCGCACGTGTCTATACGCTTGCGCGGGTGATCAGCGCTGCCCGGGAGTTATTTGAAGGTGACAGCCAACGCATGGCCAACTGGCTTAATAAACCCGCTAAAGGTCTGGGTGGTAAAAAACCAGCAGAGCTGCTCTCCACTCCCGCCGGAGCGGAGGCGGTACTGACATTAATTGGTCGCCTTGAGCATGGCGTTATCGGCTAATGGAAAATGTGACTTTCTGGCGTCTGGTCAAAGAGCGCTATGCGCTGACCGCCTTCGATGGCTACGGCGCACGTACCTTTGGCGGGCGCTGGAATTCACCCGGGCATGAATGCGTCTATCTGGGCGAATCAAAAGCCCTCTGTGTGCTGGAAACGCTGGTACACCTTGAGATTGAAGATATCGCTCTGGGTTACTGTTTTTTAACCCTCGATGTGCCGCGTAACCTTATCGCAACGCTGGATCTGACCGCCCTGCCCGCCGACTGGAAAGCCGACCCGCCGCCTGTTTCAACGCAACAAATCGGTGATGACTGGCTTGCCTCAACGCAAAACGGACTGATACTGCGTGTCCCCAGCACCATCACCGGTGAATGGAACGCGCTGTTTAACCCCGAACACCCACAGGCGGCGAAAGTCCTTAAGAGCGTAAAGTCCGAACCCTTTATGCTGGACCCGCGTCTTAGCCGTGCCTGCTAGCTGATTATCGACACTGTTAAAACCCAGTCGACCGCCCGCGCGAGCTAAAAGGCGCATAGGTGCTGAGGATGGAGACGTGGCTGCCAGATGTCGACGATACGGCGTTTGACCGACATCTGGATGCCATCATTTATCTACGCCCCTTCACCGTGAAGGTCGAAACGCGACATTACGGTGTCGAGCGCCTCAACGCTGAAACCATAGCGCGGATCATCCGTACCCAGACCGAATCGTTGCTGCATTACGTCGTACAATGCCTGTGTATCCGCTAAGGTCTTCTCCTCCACCACATGCCCGTTCTGCCAGTGAGTAAAGTGGTAGTTTGTCAGCGTCAATTTTCCGCCGTCAGGCTGATGCAGACACATCAGCAAATGGTGGCGAAAGTGCGATTGCGGCCAGTGAGCTGAGTGGAAATTTCCCATTACAAAGTCGGCCTGGTATTGCTGTCCCATCTCAAACTGATAGAGAGACTGCCAGCGATCGTGGTGACGAAATTGCAAAATCCAGTCCGGCCCGGCCTGTTGCAGACGGTACAGACCATGCGGCGTCTCCTGCTCAATCTCTGCCTTGAGGCGAACAGGCGCGGTGAGCGTTAACCCGCCAAAGCCGACATCAGCAATCCACTGCTCCTCTCCTAACGTCACCAGCACCACGCGGTGCGTGCGCGGCGGCATATGTGGCGGATTTGCCAAAACCACACGCCCTAACAGGCTGCGAACTTCAAAGCCGATTTCGCGTAATACGCGTTCAAACAGGCCATTTTGCTCAAAACAGTAACCGCCACGGCGGGCAGTCACCAGTTTATTAAAGATAGCCTCCTCGCTCAGTTCGATTTCACGAGGAAGCACGACCTCAATATTTTCAAACGGAATGCTGCTGTTATGCTGCAGATGCAGCGTACGTAATGTTTCCAGATCCACAGCGGGGACAGCGGTATAGCGAATACGGGCGAAATAGTCGTCCAGAAACGAGGTCATAAGAAGCTCCTGCAATAGATGTCCTTCTGTTATATCTCATTTTTTTTAGCGCACAGGAGATTTTGTGCCCTGCATTTATCGTTGCGTGCTGCGCTGCATCATCGCCAGCGCGGTCAGCATCAGTGCGAGTCCGGTAATGAGCGTTAGTGTCGCCATCGCCATTCCTTGTCCAACCGACCCTTGTTCAAACTGCCGCCAGATAAAGACCGCCACCGTTTGGGTCCCCGCCGGGGCCAGCAGCAGCGATGTCACCAGTTCACGCGAGGCGATAGCAAAGACCATCAGCATCGCCGCCAGCATGGCCGGAAAGACCAGTGGCAGAACAATAAAACGCAATGCCTGTAAGGCACTGGCACCATGAACACGGGCGGCTGGCTCCAGATTCCCGCCCAGCTGACGCAGCGCACTTCCGACATAGCGAACCGGCCAGGGCAGCAGCAGACAACAGTACGAGAGCAGTAAAATAGCCCAGGTGTTATACGGCGAGACGGGCCAGAACGTGCGGTTCCACAACAGAATCAGTCCCACCCCCACCACAATACCCGGCAGTGCCGCCGGCATCAGCGACAGCGCGTCAATGACACTTCGCCCCTTGATGCGTTGCACCACCACAAGCCAGGCGGCAAGTAGCCCGACAACGCCGGTGATCAATGCCGACGCAAAGGCCAGTGACAAGCTGGTCCCCAGCGCTGACAGGGCGTCACCCTGTTGAGCAAACAGCGCGGCATAATGAGCGGTGGTGGCGTTTGCCAGCGATAAGCCGCCTGACAGGGTCGACATCACCCCGGTTATCGCCATAGAAAACCCAGGCACCACCACCGCCAGAAAGCCGATAAATGCCATTGCCAGCACTACCGGCACACCCGCAATACCGAGCTTCGCGCCGGTATTCTCCGCAGGTTTTCCGGTCACACTGGTGACGTCTTTGCCCCCCGTCAGCTTGCCCTGTAGCCACCAGGCGCTAAGCGCAATCACGATCAGCATCAGCGACAGCATTGATGCGCCCGGCAGGTCGATAGGCCAGTCGGCCAGTTTTTTCTCGATACCTACGGTCAGCATCACCACGCCGGAGCGGGTACCCAGCGCGGCGGGGACACCATACTCTTCAATCGCCAGGGTAAAGGCCAGCAGCATGCCTGCCGCCAGCGAAGGCGATAACATCGGCAGCGTGATATGCCAAAAGGCGCGCCAGGCCGTTGCGCCATGGACACGGGCAACCAGCGCCAGACGCTGCCCGCTGGCCAACAGACTTCGGGATACGGCGAAGTAAACGACCGGAAAAATATTGAGCGTCATGACCAGCACGATCCCGCTTTTGCTAAACAGCAATGTATTGAGATCGAACCCCAGCAACTGAGCAAGATACCCATTAGTTTGCAAAACCAGCATCCAGGAGAGTGCCGCAATATAAGGTGGTGTCAGAAACGGGATGAGGAACAGCAAATCCCACATCCGTGGACAGGGTAAATCGAACAGTCCACGCGCAATACCCAACGGCAGGCCAATGCAGGCGCTAAGAAGCGCAACGCCTGCGGCTATTTGCAGCGTTCCGGCAAACATCGCCGGGAGTTGTGGGTCGCAAAACAGCGGGCGTACCCCGGAAAATGCGCCCTTAAGAGAGCCTGCGCTAAATTGCGGGAAAACAGCCTGCAAAACGATAAACAGCAATGGCAGCGCGACCAGAACCATCAGAACGGCCACGGTCACAAGCGAGATTAATCGTTGGTTCACGATGAGTATCCAGAAGACGGGGTTGCCCCCGTCGGGCAATGGTTACTGAGCAAAGAGTCTGTTAAAGCGCTTGAGCACAGCACCGCGCTCGCTGGTGCCGTCGTTTTTAGTCGGCAGAATCTTCAGCTCGTTAAAGAGCGGGCGTTTTGCCTGCACATCGGTACGCGCAGGCATCAGCCAGGCATCGGCCACCAGTTTCTGCCCTTCCGGCGACAGCACGTAATCCACAAACGCTTTGGCATCGGCTTCGTGCTGAGTGGATTTGAGGATCATCATCGGGCGAGGCGCAATCACGGTTCCGCTGGCCGGGAAGATCACTTTCAATGATTCGCCCTGCTCAATGTTGCCATAAGTGACATAATCGACCGCACCGAACACCGCCGCTTTTGCCCCCTGCATGACCGGCGTGACCGCCTGTGCGTTCGGGCCGCTGACCACCATGCCATTTTTCTTGAGTTCATCAAACAGCGTCCAGGCGCTGTCGCCCATGCCGTTTTGCAGGCCAATCAGCAGATCCAGTGATGCGCCAGAGAGGGCCGGATCGGGGGTGGTGACTTTGTCTTTAAACGCGGGCGCGGTCAGATCTTTCCACTCTTTCGGTTCCGAAGTGCCACTTTTGGTATTCCAGACGATACCCAGCGCAGAAACGCCCTGCGCGACAAAATCCGTGCTTTTGAGCATCTCAGGTACTTTATCGGCGTTAGCGCTCTGATAAGGCAGCAACCAGCCGCGGTTATGCAGATCTTCTGCCGTATCCCAGGAGGCAGAGATCAGGATATCCGCCTGCGGGTTGGCCTGCTCAGCTTCAAGGCGCGCCATGACTTTGCCGGTTGTAGCCTGGAAAATATCCACTTTCACCCCGGTTTTCTTCTCAAATCCACTGGCCAGGCCTTTCGCCAGTGAACCTGGCCCGGCGGTGTAAACGGTAAGCGCATGCGCGCTGGAGATCATAACGGACGATAATACCATGGCCAAAGCAACTCCTTGTTTCACTGATATTTTCATGCAAGTTCCCCTGAGGATGTTGTAACAGAACGAATCGCGTCTACACGTCCGGCAGACAAATGAACAATACGGTCAGCGAGGATCTCGGCTTCCCGACGATCATGGGTGACATAAACAGCGGTAATGCCGAGCTGGCGAAGCAGTGATGCCATCTCGCGGCATAAGGATTCGCGTAACTCGCTGTCGAGATTGGAAAGGGGTTCATCAAATAACAGCACACGCGGCTCGGCGATAATGGCTCGTGCCAGCGCCACTCGCTGCTGCTGACCGCCAGAAAGCCCTGAGGGCTTGCGTTTAGCAAACTCGCCCAGACCAACGCGTGCCAGCGCTTGCAGGACGCGGTTTTCACGCTCAGCACGCGGGACATTGCGCATCTTTAAGGGGAAAGCGACATTCTCTTCCACCGTCATATGTGGCCAAAGCGCATAGTCCTGAAAAACCATGCCAATATCACGGGACTCCGGCGGCAACGCCCATCCGGCCTTCGCCACCAGACGCGAACCGAAGGTAATCGTGCCGTCAGCAGGTTGTGTTAATCCGGCCAGTAAACGCAACAACGTACTTTTGCCGCAGCCTGAGGGGCCGAGCAATGCCACGATAGTACCTGCGGGAATAAGGAGATCGATCTGATTGAGAACGGTGTTGCTGCCAAAGGCATACGACACACCTTCCAGGCGGATTTCGGTGAACGCATCCATTAGCGCACTCCCACAATGAGAACGCGCCTGATACCCGTGGTCTTCATCCAACGGGCGGCGTCCACCTGCACGAACGTCAGGGGGGCAAACATGTTGTTATCCTCTTTGGGATTTGATGCCGCTGACTATAGGCAGGTAATGTGACGTAAAAATTACGATAATGTTGCGTCTTGATTTATATAGAAGAATAGTAAACCCTTAGAACATCTCTCCTGATTTTTCCCTAATACAAAAAGGTGATTACGTGCGTATCGCAACGATCACAAATTTTGCTTATATCGCAACCGTTGTTCTGACGCTCTCCTCAGGCGTTGCGTTGTTCAGCGCATCCAGTGCGGACCGGGCTGAACGCGAAGCCGTCGCCCAGAGCCGCCTTTTCGATACGCTGACCGATGAACTGGAAAGAGAAGCCTACGCGTTGACTGATTTTGCCCGTGAGGCGGTGGTGAAACGGCAGCCGGAAAACATCAAGGCCTGGCGACAAATGCTGGAGAAAGATATCCAGTTCGAAAACCATTTGCTGGGTATGCATGATAACGGCGCCACGTCAGAAGAAATTCTGATCCTCAGAGATGGCCTTAAAGTCTTTGATCAACTTGAAGATGAGCAGCGTGCCGCAATATCTGCAGTGGAAGCGGGCAATATTAATGAGGCTATGAATATCATCTTTGGGCAGCAGTACGAAGACCAGCTTGCTCAGGCCGAATACCGCTTTGCCCATTTTCGTAGTTTGTCAGACCAACGCACGGCGAGCGTGATTGCCGAGGCGACGGCGCTATCGCAGCGGCTACGCACCGTCTCCGAAGTGATGGTGGGCGTTACCGCCCTGCTTTTCTTGTTTGTGCTTGGTTTTATTATCAAACGCCGCATTTTGCGCCCGGTGGTTACCCTGAGCGACGTGGTGAACCGGCTGGCAACACAGGATTACGCGGTAGAAACACCGGTACTGGCGCAGGTCGATGAAATTGGCGATATGGCCCAGGCAATCCATATTTTTCGCGAAAATGGCCTTGCCCGCCAGCGGCTGGAACAAGAGCGCGATGCCGAGTGGGCTTCGCGCACCCTGCTGGCGAGGATGACGCAACGCCTGCAGGGCTGCGATTCCCATGCAGGCATTGTCAGGGTCGTTGGCCGTTTCGCGCCGAAGATAATCCCTGACATGGGGGGACGACTCTATATTCTGGATTCGCGGACAAACCGCATGAAATGTGCGGTCCGCTGGCTGTTGCCGCCTGGCGAGGATGCGCCATTTACCCCCGATGCCTGTTGGGCGTTAAAACGCGGGCAACTGCACTGCCCGTCGCATGATTCGGTAGATATGCCCTGCGAACACCTTATGCCGGAGGTTGCCGCAAGGGCCATCTGTGTGCCGTTAATTGCGCAAAACAAGATTATCGGCTTACTGACCTTCGACAATGAACAACTGAAAGAGCCCACCTACGCCTATCTGGAGCTGATGGCAGAGACCATCGCACTGGCGCTGGCAAACCAGATATTGCGCGATACCCTGACGGAAAAAGCAACCCATGACTCGCTGACGGGGTTGCGTAACCGCCATAATCTGGAGGAGACCCTTCGCACCCTGGTTGATCAATCCATGGCAAACGGAACCTGTCTGAGTTGCCTGATGATCGATATCGACTACTTTAAAAAACTTAATGACAGCCACGGGCATGAAGCGGGCGACAAAGTGCTGCGCGAAATTGCGCGTTTATTGCAGGAAACAGTGGGAGATAACGGTGTTGCCTTCCGCTATGGCGGCGAGGAGTTTCTGATTATTTTGCCTGATACCAGCGAGGCGGATGCCAGAAAACTGGCTGAACTGTTGCTGCAAAATGTACTGAACCAGCGCATTTTCTATGAATCCCATGATATCGGGCAGGTTTCGATCTCAATCGGTCTGGCTACATGGCCGCAGCATGCGCGGGCAGCGAATCTGATCCGTGCGGCGGACCTTGCACTCTACATGGCTAAAGAACAGGGGCGCGGCCAGATTGTGGTTGCCCGCAACGCAAACGCGCCACAAAAGCTCCTTTCCTCCTGAGATAACGGCTGCGCGGCGCGCAGCCATTTCGTTACAGTGTCACTTGTTCACAATCTACCCGCAAGCGATCGGCCTCCTCCTGCGGCATACCGGCGCGCACTGCCGCCGCGCAAATCCCCTGCCAGCTCCCCGGATCTAACGGAATCCCCTGTGTTTTACGCAGGCGGCGGTTATTTTCTTCCCACTCTCCAGGCACCAGAATCGGCTCGTCATTGCTATGCGGCGACTGTTTCACCCAATCAACAAAGGCCTGTGTCTGTTGCTGCATATCCGGTGCAGCAAACATTTCCGGGTTCAAAATAATCGTGGTCATACAGTTAAAAATAGCATCGACGCTGGCCTGCAGCGTCTTCTCATGGGTGGTTAGTCCTCCGGAAAGCGCGCCCCCCATAATTTCGCACAGCGCCGCCAGCGCATATCCTTTATGTTGCGCAAACGTCACCAGTGAACCCAGCGGTGAACGGTGCATGACCGCCGGGTCATTAGTGGGACGTCCCTGCGCGTCGATAAGACAGCCATCGGGCACCGGCTCGCCTTTATGGTAAGCCACTCTCGTTTTGCCAAATGCAATGGCGCTGGTGGCGTAGTCCAGCAGCAGTGGCGGTTGTCCTTCCCGTGGGAAAACCACGCAAAAAGGATTGGTTCCGAACCGGCTGTCTTTACCGCCAAAGGGGGCCACCATCGGATCGCCCACTACGCTGACAAAATGGATAGAGACAAAACCGGCCGCGGCACACTGTTCGGCCCAGTAGCCAATACGCCCGATATGATGGGCGTTATGAAGTCCAACGGCGGCGAGGCCGTGTTGTCTGGCCTTTTCAATGCCCAGTGTCATCGCTTCATGCGCAGCGACCTGGCCAAAAGCCCGATTCCCGTTCAGGGTAACCACTGCGCCCATATCTTTCACCACGCTGGCATGGCGGTTAAGTTGCAGGTAGCCCTGCTCAAGGGAGCGAACGTAGCTCGGGATCATCCCTACGCCATGAGAATCGTGTCCAGCAAGGTTCGCCGCGAGCAGATGCTCCGCGACCAGGCGAGCTTCCTGTGGCTCGCTGCCCGCATAGTGCAGGATTTTCTCGATAAAATGGTGCAAGCGGCGGGGATGAAGACGAAGCCCTGTATTCATTGAAAATTCTCCATTTATTATGTTGTTGTCTGCATTTCCATGCTGCATCTGAGCTTGCCTGAGGTCAATAACTGTACTGACACAGAGAATAATGACCTGGAGATTGTTTCTGAGCGGGATAAACATGCAATCCACGGTGTCAGTGCCGGGCATCTGTGCTTTAATTCCTGCATGACAGAACGAAGGAGTGGCTTATGAGTTTTTTCCGCCCGGTGGCGCTGGATCACGCCAGCCGCTTACTGAATCACGGCCCTACCGTACTCATTACCAGTCGTGATGAGAGTATCGACCATCGCAATGTCATGGCGGCGGCCTGGTCGATGCCCGTTGAGTTTTCTCCCGCCCGTATCGCCATCGTGGTGGATAAAAGCACCTGGTCGCGGGAGCTGATAGAGCGCAGCGGGATGTTCGGCATTGTGGTGCCGGGCGTTGCGGCTACCCGCTGGACATGGGCGGTGGGCAGTATTAGCGGTCGTGACGAGGACAAATTCAACTGTTACGGGATTCCGGCGTTTGCGGGCCCGGTACTGGGTTTGCCGGTTGTGGAGGAAAAATGTCTGGCGTGGATGGAGTGTCGCCTGTTGCCGCCGACAGCTGCACAGGATAAGTATGACACCCTGTTTGGCGAGGTCGTCTCTGCGGCAGCGGATGAGCGCGCCTTTAGTAACGGTCACTGGCAGTTTGATGATGACCAGTTGAATACCATCCACCATCTGGGCGGCGGCAATTTCGTCACCAGCGGCAAGTCGATAAAAGTGCCGGGGTGATCCGAAAATCGCCCCGGTAAGAACAGCACAGCAGGTCATTATTCCCGGATGCGGCGTCAACGCCTTCTCCGGGCAACGCATGATTCACTGCGGTTTGCTTTTCCCTTTCAGCCTTTCACATCTGATAACCGGGCTTTTTAATAAGCCGTTCCATCTGCGGTGCGATTTGCGTATCCCATACTTCGCTTTTCCATGCGTCCGGGTCTATCTGTGTTAATGCGACGCTGACTGAACTGTCTTTACTGCCCAGATGGCGAATAATGACATCGGCGATATCGGCAGCCAGCGCGGTTTTTTGCTCATCGTTCAGGTCACGTGGGAAACATTTGATATCAATGTGTGGCATGGTGTGCTCCTTGTTATGGGCCTATCAACCTACCACACTGAAAAAGCGCCGGTTATCAAATAATGTCGTTACGGCGCAAAACAGGCTGCAGCTTCTCCACGGCGCAAACCGCATCGGCAATGGCGGCGATTTTGGGCGTATTCTCCTTAAACCAGTCGTGCCGTGGTCCCCAGGTTCGTATCACACAGATATAGATATCTAACAAAGTCAGCTGTTCGCCAAACGCGTACGGCGTAGCTTGTAACTGCTGTTCAAGCCAGAGATAGAGTGATTTACGATACGTTATACAGCGCTCGCGCAGTTGATCCGCTGCATCGGGAACAAACCGTTCGGGATAGTCGGCATAGGTGAATGTCGGGTAAACATTTGCCACCAGCCAGACCAACAGCCGCCAGAACTGATTACGTTCAGGTGTGCCGGAGGGCGGTGCCAGATCCGGGCGTTCATCAAGGATCATTAGCGCAATGGCAGCCGATTCCGTCATGATGCTGCCATCGTCAAGTTGCAATGTAGGCACCTGGCAAAGCGGGTTGAGTTTCAGTAATTTTTCCTGACTGTGCCCCGGCGAATCGAATCCCTCAACATTCTCAAACTGATAAGGAATATCCGCCAGCGTCAACATCAGCTCACTGATGGCTGAACCCCAGCCGGGTGCGCCATAAACGGTGATCATACGACCTCCTTTCTTGCGAGTGAACAGTAAGTCTACGTCAAACTGGCAAGAAAGGTATCGACCTGATCCGGATGGGTAAGACGGACAAAGCGGATGTGCTGATACTGCGGATTCGCCATATCGGCAGCGTAACGCACCCGGTTATTGCGCCAGGTTTTTAATGTCCAGATGAGGATTGACTCGCGGCTAAAGAATGCGCGGCGGAAGCTTTCCCTATTACCTGTGCCCGGCCAAAGCTCTTTTCCCTGCCAGGCCCGGCGAACAACCCGAATAACCGCCTGGCGCAGGGTGCGCCAGAAGCCGTAATCCACCCAGACAACCAGATCAACATCCCGCCATTTGATTGGGCGGGATCGGTTGTAATTGCCATCCAGTACCCAGCCGGGGGTGGCATTCAGCGCCTCTTCCAGCAATGCGTAGAAATCCTCATCACTGCGCCCTTGCCACTCGGGCAGCCAGTAAAGCCTGTCCATTTCGATATAGGGCACATTAAGCTGCGCGGCCAGCCGCCGCGAAAGCGTGCTTTTACCGCTGCCGCTTGTGCCGATCACATTAATTTTCATATGATTACGCCGATTCCCTTTCTACAAAATGAAAACCAATATCCACAATAGTTTCTTCCTGGGGCAGCCCTTCAATGCGGTCCGCCAGCAGCGTGGCGGCACGCTGACCGATGATCTGCCGATCGACGCTGACCGTCGTGATGGAGGGACAGGTATCGGCGGCAAAATCCAGATCGCCAAAACCGATTACCGCCAGATCCTGCGGTACCCGCAACCCGCTGGCCTGTGCTTCGACAATCGCCCCTTGCGCAAGAGTATCCGAACTGCAGACAATCACATCGAAACTGCCCTTTTTCAGCAGGTCGCGCAGCCCCTGCCGTCCCGAGGCGAAACGCGCCGGAAGTGAGACATCCACATGGGCAGGCTTGTGAATGTCATTACGCGCCAGCGCCTCGCACAGGCCGTTTTTACGCAGCGCTGCGCGATTATCCACCGTCCAGAGCAAGCCAGGCCGTTTATAACCTTTACGCAGCAAATAATCTGCCGTCGCCTCCCCCACTTTTTCATGGGAAAAGCCCACCAGCATATCCAGCGGCGTGGGGGTGAGATCCCAGATTTCCACCACCGGTACGCTGGCATTGAGGATCACACGCTTTAATTCCGTCGAGTGGTGAATCCCCGTCAGGACAATGCCGTCCGGACGACGCGACAAAACTGTGGCGACCAGCTCCGCCTCAGTTTGCTGGGCATAACCCGCCACACACAGCAGCATCTGATAACCGCGTACCGCCAGCTCATCGCTTATCGACTGAATGGTATCGACGAACATACTGTTATTGATTTGCGGTACCACCACAGCAATCAGCTTGCTGCGCCGGGACGCCAGGCCACCGGCCAGCGCATTGGGGATATACCCGGTGGCCTTGACCGCCGCCAGTACTTTTTCCACGGTTTTAGGGCGCACCAGTTGCGGCGTGTTCAGCGCCCGGCTGACGGTCATGGATGACAATCCTGCCGCGCGGGCGACATCTTCTAATGTGGGTGCGCGAGGCGGCGCTGGACGAGAGGTTTTCGACATGTGAACTCACAACGGCTTATTTTTGTGTCAGAGATTATAAGCGATTTGTTAGCTGAATTTGCATCTCTGTCGTAATTTTACAGAAGCTTTAAAATCAGCAAGTTAAAAATAGAATCCGGACACGGTGTTAGCGATATCATATTAAACTCGACAGTGTCAGAAAGCGTGAGTCCGGGGCCGGTAAAGCCACCTTCTGAGTCTATTATTGTGATCAATTTTACATATTGACAGTAAATCACTGGCAGTCTCGCCCTGAATAAACCAATAATGTTAGCGCAAACATTTATACTGTTCACAGGAGTCAATCATGACCGTAAGTGCCAATTCTGCTGCTGTAACTTATGCCAAAGCGCAGGGTGTAAAAACTGCTGCCGAAACCGGCGACCGTATCGAGTGGGTAAAACTCTCCCTGGCGATCCTGCCGCTGGCAACCCCCGTAAGTGATGCGAAAGTGCTGACCGGTCGTCAGAAGCCGCTGACCGAAGTTGCCATTATCATTGCGGAAATTCGTAGCCGTGACGGTTTCGAAGGTGTCGGTTTCAGTTACTCCAAACGCGCAGGCGGCCAGGGCATTTATGCTCACGCTAAAGAAATTGCCGACAACCTGCTGGGCGAAGACCCGAACGATATCGACAAAATTTACAGCAAACTGCTGTGGGCAGGCGCATCCGTAGGCCGCAGCGGCATGGCCGTACAGGCCATCTCCCCTATCGATATCGCGCTTTGGGATATGAAAGCAAAACGTGCAGGCCTGCCGCTGGCAAAACTGCTCGGCGCGCACCGTGACTCCGTGCAGTGCTATAACACTTCCGGCGGTTTCCTGCACACCCCGCTGGATCAGGTCCTGAAAAACGTGGTGATCTCCCGTGAAAACGGTATCGGGGGTATCAAACTGAAAGTCGGTCAGCCGGACACCAGAGAAGATATCCGTCGTTTGACCGCCGTGCGTGAAGCGCTGGGGGATGATTTCCCGCTGATGGTTGACGCGAACCAGCAATGGGATCGCGAAACCGCCATTCGCATGGGCCGTAAAATGGAGCAGTTCAATCTGATCTGGATTGAAGAGCCGCTGGACGCCTACGATGTGGAAGGTCACGCCCAACTGGCGGCCGCGCTGGACACCCCCATCGCGACCGGTGAAATGCTGACCAGTTTCCGCGAACACGAACAGCTCATTCTGGGTAACGCCAGCGACTTCGTTCAGCCGGATGCGCCGCGCGTTGGCGGTATCTCTCCGTTTCTGAAAATCATGGATCTGGCGGCGAAGCATGGACGCAAACTGGCACCGCATTTTGCCATGGAAGTGCACCTGCATCTCTCTGCCGCTTACCCGCTTGAACCATGGCTGGAGCACTTCGAATGGTTAAACCCGCTGTTTAACGAACAGCTTGAACTGCGCGATGGCCGCATGTACGTCTCCGACCGCCATGGTCTGGGCTTCACCCTGAGCGAACAGGCGCGCGCCTGGACTCAGCTAAGCTGTGAATTTGGCAAACGCCCTTAACAGATAATAAAGGCGGGGATCTTCCCGCCTTTTTGTAAAGCAGTACGAAGACGGCGCTCTTAACACCACGCCGTTTCGCCAGTTTCGAAGCAGCGTTTTATCTTACAAAACTTTCGCTAAAAACTGTCTCGTTCTTGGGTGCTGCGGATGATTGAGCACGCTGTCGCTGTCGCCCTGCTCCACAATTTTACCCTCCACCATAAACACCACCTGATCTGCCACTTCCCGGGCAAAACCGATCTCGTGCGTAACCACCACCAGGGTTGTACCGGAACGGGCCAGTTTTTTGATGACATCCAGCACTTCGCCAACCAGTTCCGGGTCGAGTGCAGAGGTGGGTTCATCGAATAACATTACCCGCGGGCGCAGCGCCAGCGCGCGGGCAATGGCAATACGCTGCTGCTGCCCGCCGGAAAGATGGCGCGACCAGGCATCCGCTTTATTGCGAAGTCCCACCACATCCAGCAACTGATACGCCTGCGCGATGGCCTCCTTACGGCTGAGCTGTCGATGCGCCACAGGTGCTTCTGTCAGATTTTCCAGTACCGTGAGGTGCGGGAAGAGATTGAAGTTCTGGAATACATAGCCCACGTTCACCCGCTGGCGCAGGATCTCCCGCTCTTTGAGCTCATAAAGCTTATCCCCTTTGCGGCGATAGCCGATGTAGTCGCCATCAATCTGGATAAACCCCTCATCGACGCGCTCGAGATGATTGATTGCGCGCAGAAGTGTCGACTTCCCGGAACCGGAAGGGCCGAGAATCACGGTAACGCTGCCTGGAGGGATCTCAAGCGACACATTGTCCAGCGCCTTATGGCGACCAAAGTATTTACTGACGCCGGTAATCGAAATATGACCATTAAGAGAGGCTGGCATGAACAGGCTCCTGTGGTTGCACTACACGGGCAGGTGTTGTGACTCGCCCCCGGGCAGAATTGACGGCGGATCGACGTTCGCTTCGGGCAAGCCAGCGCTCCACCATGTATTGAATAACCGACAGAACACTGGTAATCACCAGATACCACACGGCGCCTACCATCAGTAGCGGGATTACCTCCTGGGTGCGGTTGTAGATCATCTGAATGGTATAAAACAGTTCCGGCATCGCCAGCACATAAACCATCGCCGTTCCCTTGGCGAGACTGATAATTTCATTAAATCCGGACGGCAAAATGGTCCGCAGCGCCTGCGGCAGAATAATGCGCAGGGTGCGTCGCCAGGCCGATAACCCTAATGCGGCAGCGGCCTCATACTGTCCGTGGTCGACCCCTAAAAAGCCGCCGCGAATAATTTCCGCTGTATAAGCGCTCTGCACCAGCGTCAGACCAACCACCGCTGTGGAAAATTGCCCCAGAACATTGACCGTTTCGTAATGCGCCCAGCTCAGATGCGTAAACGGAATGCCAATCGTCAGCGTGTCGTAGAGATAAGAGAAGTTGTAGAGAATAATAAGCACCACTATCAGCGGCAACGAGCGAAACAGCCAGATATAGCTCCACGCCAGGCTGCTCAATAGCCAGGAGCCTGACAACCGCGCCAGCGCCAGTACGCCGCCAAAGACAATACTTAATGTCGTACCGAGTAGTGTGAGTAACAGCGTCTGGCCAAGCCCCTCCAGGATAACGGGATCGAAGAACCAGCGGGCAAAGACGCGCCACTCCCAGCGTGGGTTAAAGGCGACGGACTGAACCACTATCGCCAGAACCAGCAACGCGATAACGGCCCCGACGATACGCATTGGGTAGCGTGCCGGGACGACTTTGACAGACTCTGTCGTTTTCATGATTATCCCTCAGGCAGTTTTACTGAGTGTGTCGACCGCTAAGGTCCTGGTAAACCGCAGGCGGCCATCGAACGGCGGCTGGCTGTATTCCTCCGGATCCCGCGTGAGATCGAACTGCGCTTCATACCCCTGACGGAGATAGAGCTGCACGGCTTCCGGCTGGCGAAATCCGGTGGTCAAAAAAATGCGGCTGTATCCCGCAAGGACCGCGCGACGCTCCAGCTCGGTTAACACTCTCCTGGCAAGCCCCTGCTTGCGCAGGGCGCGCTGCGTCCAGATCCGTTTGATTTCCGCAGTGTGGGCGTCTTTCGGTTTGTACGCGCCGGTGGCGATAATTTCTCCGTCACGCTCCAGCACAATAAAGAGCCCCTGCGGCGGCAGATACCACTCGGTTAATTCCACCTCGGCGTCTTTGGAAAAGTAGTCGCCATAACGGGCGGCATATTCGCCAAACAGACCGTTAATCACAGGCTGTAACTCCGGTGCGTCGGGGGAGATATCACGGAAACGTTCGTTCATTTGCGCCTCCTTAGTCGCCGAGGCCTGCAGGGTTGATTTCAGAAGCCGGGATTTTCTCCACCCCCTCACCCCAGCGGTTGAGTACTTTTTCATAATCGCCATTTTTAATGACGCCATTAAGCGCAATCTGTACTGGCTCCGCCAGGCCGCTGCCTTTCCTGAGTGTGACTGCGATATGCGCAGCTTTCGGCCAGCCGCCATCCACATTGCCCACGAGGCGAGTTTTGTTGGTCAGCGCGGCTTTCCAGGCGCCGATCACATTCGGACCAAAAAAAGCATCCGCGCGCCCGGACTGGAGTGCCAGCGTCTGTGCGGCATCATCTTTGGTGTAAACCGGCGTGAACGGTTTGAGCCCTTTCTTTTCGTTTTCCGCATTCCATGCCAGCAGGATTGACTCCTGATTGGTACCGGAGCCAACGATGATACGCAGCCCCGCGATGTCCTCTGCCTTCTCAATGGCTTTGATTGGGCTACTGGATTTCACATAAAAGCCGAGGGAATCCTTGCGGTATGTGGCGAAATCAAACTTCTCTTTGCGCGCTTTGGTGACGGTAATATTGCTGATCGCTGCATCATATTTGCCGGAGGTCACCCCCAGCGGCCAGTCCTCCCAGGAGGTCGGCACCACGTTCAGTTCCAGACCGAGGCTGTCGGCAACCAGACGGGCGATATCCACCTCGCTGCCGAGCAGGGTTTTGTTGTCATCAGAAAATACGGTCAGCGGCGGTGAATTAAGCGCGGCCACCGCCACCGTAAATTTTCCTGGCACCGCAAAATGATAATCTTTTGGCAACTGCGCCACTGCGTCTGCATTGCGCGGCGTATTAATAGGTGTTTTGTTGGCTTCAAGGCTAACGCCGGTGCCATTAATCGTGACATCACCGGCCTGAACCAGCGGCGCGAACGCCAGCGTCACAGCGAGGAGGAGCGATGATTTCTGCATAGCGTATTCTCTTTATCGTTTTGTGAATTGATTCGCAGGTTGTTGCAAGCCAAGACTTTCGCGCAGGGTCGTGCCGGGATATTCCTTACGGAACAGGCCACGAGCCTGCAGAATCGGCACCACGGTGTCGACAAAGCGCGGGAAGGTGTCCGGCGTGCCGCCCTGGATAATAAAACCGTCGGCTGCCTGCTCTTCGAACCACTGTTGCAGGCCATCTGCCACCTGTTGCGGCGTACCGGAAAAACGCGGGCGCGGCGAGGCCGCTTCCAGCGCCACCTGACGCAGCGTCAGGTGGCGCTCGCGGGCATGGCGTTTGATTTCATCGGTGGTACTGCGAAAGCTGTTTTGCCCCAGGGTGCCAATATCCGGGAAAGGTTCGTCCAGCGGGTACTGGCTAAAATCGTGATGTTCGAAATAGCGTCCGAGGTAATTGAGTGCATCCTGAATGGAGACCAGCGCCGCCGTGGTCTGGTATTGCTGCTCTGCGTCCTGCGCGTCATCACCGACAATCACGCTGACGCCCTGGAAAATATGTAATTCATCTTCCCGACGGCCATTTTTAATCAGTTGTGCTTTAACATCGCGATAAAAATGTTTGGCCTCATCAAGCGTATCATGGTGGGTAAAAATAGCATCGGCGTGTCGGGCTGCTAATTTTTTCCCATCGTCAGACGCACCCGCCTGAAATATAATGGGCCGTCCCTGCGGCGTGCGGCCAATATTCAACGGCCCGGCGACCTGGAAAAAATCACCGTGATGATTAAGCGTATGCAGTTTATTCGGATCAAAGAATTGTCCGGTGGTTTTGTCGCGAATAAAGGCATCCTCTTCCCAGGAGTCCCACAGCCCTTTCACTACCTCAAGGTACTCGTCGGCAATACGGTAACGCAATGCGTGTTCCGGATGCTGCTGGCGGGAGAAGTTCTTTGCCGAGCCCTCCAGCGGCGAGGTGACGACGTTCCAGCCTGCGCGCCCATTGCTTAAATGGTCGAGGCTGGCGAACTGACGGGCTACGGTGAAAGGTTCGCTATAAGACGTGGAAAGCGTGCCAACCAACCCTAAATGGCGGGTGACACTCGCCAGTGCCGATAAAACGGTGATGGGTTCAAAACGGTTGAGAAAATGGGGTATGGATTTTTCATTAATATATAAACCGTCGGCGACAAATAAAAAATCAAGCTTCCCCTCTTCTGCTTTTAACGCCGTTTCCCGGACAAAGTTAAAATTAATACTGGCATCAGCTTTAGCCGCCGGGTGTCGCCAGGCAGACATATTTCCGGATGCGCCATGCAATATCGTACCCAGGCGCAATTGACGAGCTTGTGACATAATCCATCCTCATTTTCAGGCAACAGATTCCCCGGAGCTTTCGCCCCAGGTTCTTTTTTTTCCGTTATGGCTGGAGTAAGGCTTTTTCCGCCAGCAACGCGAAATAGCGAGCGGCGTCTTCGATTAATGCTTCGTCGGGATTAAACGACGGATGGTGCAAGCCATATTCACTGGCGCTGCCGATACTCACGAATGCGCCAGGAATATGTTCGAGATAGACCGCAAAATCTTCCCCACCCATATGCAACTGTGCCACTTGCGTGTCATAGCCATGCCAGTCTGCAACGTCGCGGGTAAAAGCTGCCCAGCGTTCATCGTTGACCAGCGCCGAGGGGCCTTCGTACCAGTGAACGGTAATTTGCGCATCAAAGGCGCGGGCCAGTCCGGCGGCAATATCATTGACGCGGGCTTTTACCTGCTCACGGACCTCAGTACGGTGTGTGCGCAGCGTGCCTTCCAGTTCAACCTGTTCCGGCAGCACATTCCAGGTATTCCCACCCTGTATACGCGTAACACTCAGCACTACCGAGTCCAGCGTATTTACATTACGGCTGGCGATGGTTTGCAGCGCAACCACAAGCTGGCTGGCAAGCAGGATGGCGTCACTGCCTTCATGAGGGCGCGCGGCGTGAGCCCCTTTACCGTCGACCTGTAATACAAAGCGGTCAACATTGGCATAAAACGGGCCGCCGCGCGTGGCGAAAGTCCCCACCGGCAGGCCCGGCTCATTATGCATCCCAAAAATGGCGCTGACACCGTTTAGCACCCCTGCCTGAATGAGCCGCTTTGCTCCGCCAAAGTTTTCCTCAGCAGGCTGGAAGATGAGGCGCACGCGTCCCGGTAAGGCAGATTCTCTCTCTTTTAGCAGCAGCGCTGCGCCGAGCATGACGCTGGTATGAATGTCGTGACCACAGGCATGCATCACCCCTTTATTGCGCGAGGCGTAAGGTACGTCGACCGCTTCGTCAATCGGCAAGGCATCGATGTCCGCACGCAGGGCAATCACTTTGTCGCCACTGCCCACCTCCGCGACCACGCCCGTAGGCAGTGTGGTCGGCACCAGACGCAGACCCGCATTTTCGAGCCAGTGACTGACCCGGCGGCTGGTTTCAAACTCCTGTAATGACAGTTCCGGGTACTGATGCAACTCACGCCGCCAGTCAATCAGCTGTTGGGCGAAACTCATTGTGCCACCTCCTGGAGAAGCGTAGCCTGCTGCCAGGCTTCGCTGAGCAGATGCAATGAGGCAATACGTGCATTGGCCTCGGCCAGCGGGTTATCAAGAATGAACTCATCCACACCATACTCCGCTGCCAGCGCATCCAGCCCGGCCAGTACGCTTTCTGCGCTGCCTTTAATAAGCGATGGTTCCCGACGGAAAATACGCACTGCGGGGCTTCCCGCCTGACGAGCGAAAGCCTGCGCCTGAGCTTCGCTGGCAACGCTAACCCGTTGCCCGTTTTCCAGTTCAACACCCCAAATCTCCACCTGCTGCGCCAGCCGTTCGGCTTCGCTTTGCGTGGCGGCGATGATCACCTGTACCGCGACAATAAGATCGCGCTGCGTCACCCTTCGCCATTCAGTGACAACGTCACGCAGTAAGGCTTTATCACCATTGAGATGGGCGGCAAAAACGAAATTCCAGTCGAGTTTTGCTGCCAGCCGTGCGCTTTCAAGGCTCGTTCCGAGCAAAAACCCCTCAGCACGGACACCGGGAAGCGGCGTAGCTGCCAGGGATTCCGCATCGGCGGTAACCTCTCCTGGCTTAAGCCAGCTATCCAGTTCAGTGAGCTGGTCAGCAAAATCCCCCTTCTCTTGTGGGTTCAGCCCGCGCTGCAGCGCCCGTGTGGAGAGCGGCAGCCCGCCGGGGGCTTTGCCGATACCGATATCGATGCGGCCGGGGGCCAGAGCGGCCAGTACGTTGAAGTTTTCCGCCACCTTATAGGGGCTGTAATGTTGCAGCATGACCCCACCAGACCCGACGCGGATGCGCTGCGTTTGCCCGGCAATCCAGGCGATAAGCAGTTCGGGGGATGGGCTGGCCAGTTGGGCACTATTGTGGTGTTCCGCAATCCAGAAGCGGTGAAAACCCCCTCTTTCAGCCAGCTGCGCCAGCTGTAATGTACGGTTCAGTGCATTCTCTGCGGTTTCGTTTTCCGCAATCGGGCTTTTATCCAGCAAACTCAGACGATAAGACATGCAGCACGCTCTTATTGAGGAACATGTCTGCATTATTGGGATGGCTTTACGACCTTGTGAAACAATTAATTTACATTAAATAAGCAAAAAATTTGCAAAGTAGGTCTGCTAACGGTCAAAGGTCATTATTTACACTTATAAATATGTCCGCATGTCCCTGTGCAACGTCAGTTCGCTGACATCATCTTTCCTTATTGCATGTTTAGTCATTTCTGTTGTCTTTTTCGCCATATTGAATCAGTTCAACTGTAAGGCAACACTTGCGTCACAAATTCGACTCATCCCCATCGTTTTTTCATCTGGTATGTTTTGCGTCGCCAAAAAAATGCAGGTAGGATGCTGCGCCATGTTATGTCTTATTCATACGTAGAAAGACTGAAAAGACAGAACGCTTTCCCGCAAGAGCAAACGATTGTCTCGCTGCTCTGCGGGGTCGAGGAAGTTTAAAAAGGTTCAGACAGGTCAACGGGTAACGCAATGAAAACAACCAACAACAACGCGGCGGAGCATCAGGCCGCGAAACGACGCTGGTTAAACTCTCACGAGGAGGGTTATAACAAAGCGATGGGCAACCGTCATGTGCAGATGATCGCCATCGGCGGAGCAATCGGTACGGGGCTATTCCTGGGCGCGGGAGCGCGTCTGCAGATGGCGGGGCCGTCACTGGCGATCGTTTATCTGGTTTGTGGTCTTTTCTCTTTCTTCATTTTACGTGCTCTGGGTGAGCTGGTACTGCACCGCCCGTCCAGCGGCAGTTTCGTCTCCTATGCCCGTGAGTTTATGGGTGAAAAAGCGGCCTACGTTGCCGGCTGGATGTATTTCGTGAACTGGGCGATGACCGGTATCGTGGATATCACCGCCGTTGCGTTATATATGCATTACTGGGGTGCCTTTGGTGATGTACCACAGTGGGTCTTCGCTCTCGGCGCGCTCGCCATCGTCGGGACCATGAATATGATCGGCGTGAAGTGGTTCGCCGAAATGGAATTCTGGTTCGCGCTGGTTAAAGTGCTGGCTATTGTTGCTTTCCTGGTTGTCGGGACCATCGTTCTGGGGTCCGGCAAACCGCTGGACGGCAACGAGACGGGTTTCCATCTGATTACCGATAACGGCGGCTTCTTCCCTCACGGTTTGCTTCCTGCTCTGGTCCTGATCCAGGGCGTGGTTTTCGCCTTCGCGTCTATCGAGTTTGTTGGTACTGCCGCCGGTGAATGTAAAGACCCGGAAAAAACTGTACCGAAAGCGATCAACAGCGTTGTCTGGCGTATCGGCCTTTTCTATGTCGGTTCCGTGGTGCTGCTGGTTCTGTTACTGCCGTGGATGGCATACCAGCCTGGTCAGAGTCCGTTTGTGACCTTCTTCTCTAAGCTGGGCGTACCGTACATGGGCGACGTGATGAATATCGTGGTTCTGACTGCGGCACTGTCGAGCCTGAACTCCGGCTTGTACTGCACGGGCCGTATCCTGCGCTCCATGTCGATGGGCGGCTCCGCGCCTAAGTTCATGTCCAAAATGAGCAAACAGCACGTACCCTATGCAGGCATCCTTGCGACGCTGGCCGTATATGTTGTGGGCGTGTTCCTGAACTATCTGGTTCCGGCACAGGTTTTTGAAATCGTCCTCAACCAGGCCTCTGTGGGTATTATTGCTTCCTGGGGCTTTATCGTGCTCTGCCAGATGCGTCTTCGCAAAGCGATCAAAGAAGGCAAAGCGGCGGAAGTGAGCTTTAAAATGCCGGGGGCGCCTGTCACCTCCTGGCTGACACTGCTGTTCCTCTTCTCTGTCCTGGTTCTGATGGCGTTTGACTACCCGAATGGCACCCTGACCATTGGTTGTCTCCCGCTGCTGATTGTGCTGCTGATTATCGGCTGGTTCGGTGTGCGTAAACGCGTCGCGGAAATTCACAGCGGTGCGCCCGTCGCAGCTGACAATACGGCTGACAGCCCCGAGTTTGTAGAAGAAACCGCAAAATAATCTGACATCCGAAAAATAAAAAGCCAGCCAGGCACTACACCGGCTGGCTTTTTTTATGGGCGATTAGAGCGCGATACGGATGATGTCGTCCGGCTCTGTGGCCTCTTTCTCTTTGCTTGACGCCTGTTTCACGCTGACGTACAGCGTCTTGCCATCGGCGGAGAGCGCCAGGCTGTTCGGGTGCGTTGGCGTATCGAAGGTTTTGACCACCTTGTAGCTTTTGCCATCGATCACGCTGACTTTGCCGGCCTCACGATGGGTTACATAGGCTTCGTTACGGGTCGGGTTAAACAGTACGGCCAGGGATTCCGGCGCGGCGATTTTTTGCAGTACGTTGCCATTACGAAGATCAACGACCAGAACCTCAGGCTCTTTAGAGTCGGTAACAAAAGCGCGGTGACCTGCGGTATCCAGGCTCAGGTTCAGATAGAAGTGTTCTTTGCCGTCATCCTGCAATTTTTTACGCGACAGAATTTTATTGCTCGTGGTGTCGATAGTCAGCAATTCGCCGTCACCATTGGTGGCGTAAAGACGCTTCGCGGCTGCATCGATGGCAAGGCCAGTGCTGAATTTACCGGTGTCGGCAAGGGTGGATTTCAGTTTCAGCGTGTCGCCATCAACCGCCCAAATCACGCTCTCTTTGCCAATACCGCTGATGTAAACGGTATTGGTCGTTTCATCAACCACCAGTTCACGCGGCTGCAGTGGACGTACGGTTTCGCTACGCTGACGGTCATCAAGCACCAGACGCCCCTTCACATCGCCCGTTTTCGCGTCAATTGCCGTTACCGCGCTGCTGGTTGTGTTACCAAACCACAGGGTTTGCGTTTTGGTATTGATCGCCGCGCCAAACGGCTTCAGATCATTATGAATAGCCAGCGTCACATCCAGTGAGACCGGATCCAGACGGTAGACTACCCCACCTTTATCGGCTTTACGGCTCTGTGAGGTCGCTACCCACAGCGCGTTTTCCTGCTGGCTCCAGGCCATTTCATAGGCACCTTTACCAACCGGTTTACGCAGCATCTCTTCGCCAGCCTGAACATGAAATGTCCCGGCAAGCAGTAGTGAACCTAACAACAGTGAACGACGCAGACGTGGCGCGGATAAATAACGTAAAGACATGACGACTCCCTTTGATAAACAAAAATAGTTTTGCTTCACACACTTCCATGACGGCAGGGTCGTAGCCCCGATCTGTTTATTGAGAATAGTAATCATTATTATGCGCAATGTGGAGCATTAAAACTGTTTTTACGCTCACTGGCGGTTACGACTACACTTTTTGTTAACGTAATGTGCCCTTAAAGTTTTCATGAATTGTTAAAGATATTAACATTACGCCATGTTCCCATTTGGTTCGTTTCTTATTCTGGTCAATTTATGAATATTTTTGCCCTTACAAGGACGGCGTTTCCCGCGCTGTTACTTCCGGTCATCTATGCGCCTGCCGTGCAGGCGGCGGATAATGAACAAACGATGATCGTCAGCGCGGCGCCCCGCACGGTTTCTGAACTCGACACCCCGGCGGCTATCAGTGTCGTGAACGGCGATGATATTCGTCAGGCCACCCCACAAATCAATCTTTCAGAATCGCTTGGCGGCGTGCCTGGCTTGCAGGTACAAAATCGGCAAAACTACGCGCAGGATTTACAGCTCTCCATTCGCGGTTTTGGTTCCCGCTCTACCTACGGCGTGCGAGGGATCCGCATGTATGTCGACGGCATTCCCGCCACCATGCCGGACGGACAGGGGCAAACCTCTAATATCGATCTCACCAGCGTTGAGAGTATCGACGTGCTGCGCGGCCCCTTCTCTGCTCTCTATGGCAATGCCTCGGGCGGTGTGGTGAATGTGACCACGCAGAAGGGCCGCCAGCCAACGGAACTTGAAGCCAGTAGTTATTACGGCAGTTACGGAAGCTGGCGCTATGGCACCAGAGCCAGCGGCGCGGTGGGCGATGGTACACAGCCAGGGGATGTGGATTATACGGTCTCCTCGACCCGCTTCGTTACCCATGGTTATCGCGACCGCAGCGGCGCGCGTAAAAATCTGGCCAACGCCAGGCTGGGTGTGCGTATTGACGAGGCCAGCAAGCTGACGCTGATTTTCAATAGTGTGGACATTAAAGCAAACGACCCAGGCGGCCTGACGAAAGATGAATGGCACGATAACCCACGCCAGTCGCCGCGCGCTGTACAGTATGACACGCGCAAAACGGTCAAACAGACGCAGGCCGGATTGCGCTATGAGCGCCAGCTCAGCACGCAGGATGATTTGAGTGTCATGATGTACGCCGGTGAACGTGAAACCACCCAGTTCCAGTCGATTCCCCGCGGCCCTCAGTTGAACCCGCAGCATGCCGGGGGGGTGATTGACCTGACCCGCCATTATCAAGGGATCGATACCCGCTGGACTCATCGCGGTGAACTGTTGATCCCGGTGACGGTAACCGGTGGGCTGAATTACGAAACCATGAGCGAACAGCGCAAAGGTTATGAAAACTTTGTGATGGTCAATGGCGCGCCGGATTATGGCCGCGAGGGTGATTTGCGCCGTAACGAACGTAATCTGATGTGGAACGTCGACCCTTATGTTCAAACCAGCTGGAAGCTTACTGATAAGCTGTCACTGGATGCGGGCCTGCGTTATAGCTCGGTCTGGTTTGATTCAAACGACCACTACGTAACGGCAGGAAACGGTGATGACAGCGGAGAGGCCAGCTATCACAAATGGTTGCCTGCCGGATCGCTGAGGTACGCGGTTACCGATAGCTGGAATCTCTATGCGGCGGCGGGCCGTGGTTTTGAAACGCCGACAATTAACGAGCTCTCTTATCGTTCTGACGGACAAAGCGGGCTTAATTTCGCCCTTAAGCCGTCGACAAACGATACCGTGGAAATCGGCAGTAAAGCACGCGTGGGCTATGGGTTGCTCAGCGCCGCGCTGTTTCGCACCGATACGGATAACGAAATTGTCACTGATACCAGCAGCGGTGGGCGCACCACCTATAAAAACGCGGGCAAAACGCGGCGTCAGGGCGCAGAGCTGGCATTTGATGAACAATTTGCCGGAAACTGGCGGGCAAAACTGGCGTGGACATATCTGGATGCGACCTACCGCAGTGAAGTCTGCGGCGACAGCCAGTGTAACGGCAACCGTATTCCTGGTATCGCGCGCAATATGGGGTTTGCATCACTGGGCTATGTCCCTGAACAGGGCTGGTACGCGGGCGCAGATGTGCGTTACATGAGCGATATCGCCGCCAATGACGAAAACACGGCATCCGCCCCCTCGTGGACGGTGGTTGGTCTTAACACCGGCTACAAATTTAACTACGGTAACTGGATGATGGATGTGTTCGGGCGCGTGGATAATCTGTTTGATCGCGAATACGCAGGGTCAGTGATTGTTAACGAATCCAATGACCGTTATTACGAACCGGCACCGGGGCGCAATTATGGCGTCGGCTTGTCGGTTGCGTATCGTTTTGAGTGATTGCGGTTGAATAACCAGACGCCCTCTTCTGTAGACAGAGGGCGTCTGTAGTATCAGAACGTCGTCCAGCCGTCGTCGCTGGTCTCCTCAGCCGGTTTTCGCGGCGCAGTGACCGGAGACTGCGGTCTGGCAGGTGCCGATGATTTTACTGGTACAGCGCCCGACCCGAGACGGAACGTCGCGACCAGTTGTTCAAGACGCAATGCCTGCTCTTCAAGGGAACCTGCTGCGGTTGACGACTCGCTCACCAGTGCGGCATTTTGCTGTGTCGTACTGTCCAGTTCGCCCACTGCGCGGGCAATTTGCTCGATCCCGCGACTTTGCTCCTCAGATGCCGACGAAATTTCACCCATAATGTCATTTACCCGGGTTACTGACTGTACGACCTGCCCCATCGTTTCCCCGGCTTTTGCCACCAGTTCACTGCCGGTATTAATCCGCGATACCGACTCTGTAATCAGTTGCTCGATATCTTTCGCCGCCTGAGAGCTGCGCTGGGAGAGGCTCCGCACTTCACTGGCGACTACCGCAAAACCGCGCCCCTGCTCTCCCGCGCGGGCGGCCTCTACCGCAGCGTTGAGTGCAAGGATATTGGTCTGGAAGGCAATGCTGTTAATAACCGCGGTAATGTCCGCAATTTTATTGGAGCTGTTGTGGATATCATTCATCGTTTTCACCACATCACGCATCACATTGCCACCTTCGCTGGCCGTATTCGATGCCTGAGCAGCAAGTCTGCTGGCGTTACGCGCGTTATCCGCATTGTTTTTCACCGTCGCGGTTAACTCTTCCATACTTGCTGCCGTTTGCACTACTGCGGCGGCCTGTTGCTCTGTACGGGAAGAGAGATCGGTATTGCCTTCGGCAATCTCCGTTGCCGCGCGGGAAACCTGCGCCACACTGTTACGAACATCAAAAATCATCTCGCGAAGATGGTTGTTCATCCGTCCCATGGCGGCGGTGAGTTTGCCCAGTTCGTCGTCGCTTTGCGCCGTGATCTGTGAGCTGAGATCGCCGCTGGCGATACGTTCAGCCAGCGCCAGGTTATGGACAACAGGACGGGTAATCTGGCGAATAATCCACCACGAGACAATAACGCCAATCAGAATCGCGATAATACCAATGATGGACGCCGTGGTGCTGGAGTTGTCGGCCAGTGCGTCGTTATAGGTTTTGACGCGCGCAATCAATTTCTTGATGTCGGCGCTGCTGTCATCGCCAGCAATTTTGACTTTATCCTCAGCCGCTTTAATTGCCTGAACCGCAGTAAAGTAGCTGCTGCTCAGGTCGCGATAACGGGTGGTTTCACTCCACAATGCCTGCAACGGAGAAACCAGCTCCGCCGGAAGCTGACCTGAAAGCGCTTGTACCGCAGTCTGCGCTTTGTTGAAGCGATCGTCGAGAATATCGCGTGTGGCTTTCGTCGGGCTAAATCGCACCATTAACGCCGCATCGCGCACACCACTTATGGCAATAAGTTGATCAAAAATTTGGGCTGTTAAAGCGTTATCTGCCACAGGCGTGGAGATGAGTGTGGTAAAGCGTGCGCGCTGATCGTCTGACCCCATCTGGTCCAGTGAATCACGTACTGATTTCATGGCATTTGTAGCCTGCTGCATTTCAGCAGACCCCGCCTCGAAGTTCGCCAGATGGCCTGTCAGCGCATGTAAAAGCGCGTTCTCTTCATCATTCCATGACAACTCACTCGCGCTTGCGGTGAGCTGCGAGGCGTGTTTTACGTAGTCAGCCATGATCGGACCGGCTTTGTCATCGCCATAGAGATACTTCAGACGGTTAATTTTCGCCTGGAAGACCTCAATGTTAACGCTATAAATCAGATTGGTTTTTGCGTAGACATCACGGATCTCTTTGAACCGCAATACGCTCAAGACGGTAGCGATGGCAACCAGAAAAAGGACAATGCCAAAGCCGACTGACAGCTTTTTACTGATAGTAATATTTCTCAACCCCTGGCTAAAAGACATCCCGGACTCCTTGCGTCACGTCAATGTTAGCGCCCAACCTGGCACTCATCGATTATCGGCAGGCTGTACAGGGAGTTAAGGGGGAAACATTGCCGGAGATGAAAAACGTGATGATGATGCTCCTCTTTGCCAAATTTTTGGTGAGGAGCATTTAAAAAATCATCAAACGGCACTGAATGATTTCAATGCTAAACTATAAATTCAGCTAATGAACTGTTTTAACAGTATGCCAGCGCCATCATCAATGGTCCGGCATATGGCTTTTTCGCAACCGTTTTCGTCCCCATTTTCGAAAGCGGATAATAAATCGCCATAATCATATCCAAGCGATAACTCTGGCGATGAAGGATAAAGATAATTAAAGCATGGGCCAATACGAACCCATAATTGTTCAATAATTGCGGCGAGCGTTGGCATTTCCGCATAATGATAAACCGCAAAACGAAATACGCGATTCGACTGCAATGTCAATTCAGTATTACCCGTTTTCGCCGCCTCACTAAAAGCCTCAGCAAGAATACGCAATTCATGAACTTTGCCTGCCGTCATATTTTTACAGGCGGCACGAACGGCCATACCTTCCAGCTTTTTGCGAATATCACTAATTTCTATGAATCGTGCCTTTCCCACGTCCGGAACAAGGAATGCTTGCGCAGGAGTCGCATGAAGGGCACCTGCGGAAACAAGTCGCAGTAATGCTTCCCTTACAGGCGTAATACTGGTTCCTAATTGATCAGCAATTTCTTTCGTGATGAGCCGGGCGCCAGGTTTAAGCGCACCAAGAATAAGCGCACTTTTCAGACTTGCTTCTACCTGCATAGTAAGGCTAGTCCGCTGCGCTTTTTCCAAATCAAGCATGTGATTGTGTCCCGTCCAAATTCTTATTTATTTTCAGCCTGGTAGCGTGTCGGTGAACATAATTTCAGAGAATATATTATGTATAATCATGCCTGGTATTGGATTAACGCGTAAAATTAGAACAAAATGTTATTATTTATGCACAACTACCAGGAACCGTTACCGATAAGGTCGTCGATTCCTTATGCTTGTATAATTAAAGACGTTTTTAAAAATTTTGCACGTATTATGATGACGGTTTTCACCGTCACCACCATTTTTAGTCATCCGCGCCTACGCGAATCACAACTTTACCAAAGTTTTTTCCGGCAAGTAAGCCGATAAAGGCCTCTGGTGCACTTTCAAGTTCATCAGTGATTTGCTCACGATAATGGATTTTTCCCTCTTTAACCCACTGCGACATATCACGCTGAAATTCATTTATGCGGTGACCATAATCCTGGCTAATAATAAACCCTTGCAAGCGAATTCTTTTTTTCAGGAGCGTCCCCATTAATAACGGTACACGGTCCGGACCATCCGGCAAAGAGGTCGCATTATAACCACTAACCAGCCCGCACAACGGAATTCGTGCAGAGGTATTCAATAATGGCAACACTGCATCAAATACTTTGCCGCCGACATTTTCAAAATAAATATCGATGCCTTGCGGACACGCTTTCGCCAGTTGTTCGGCAAAATCACTGGCATGATGATCAATACAGGCATCAAAACCGAGGGTATCCACCGCATGGCGACATTTTTCACTGCCCCCGGCAACACCCACAACCCGGCAGCCTTTGAGCTTGCCTGTCTGACCGACTGTCGCCCCAACCGGTCCCGTAGCCGCAGCCACGACAAGTGTCTCTCCCGCTTTCGGTTGCCCGATATCCAGTAACCCCATATACGCAGTAAAACCCGGCATGCCGAGTACTCCCAGCGACCACGACGGATGCTCCGGATTTTCGCCAAGTTTTATGAGCCCTTCTCCGCCGGAAATCTCGTAATCCTGCCAGCCGCTATAGCCCAGCACCCACTCACCTTCGTGGAAATCGTTATGCTGTGAACGAACGACACGGCTGACGGTAGCGCCGCACATGACGCCATCGATCGGCACGGGAGGACTGTAGGATGGCGCATCGCTCATCCTGCCGCGCATATAGGGATCAAGCGAAAGGTAAACCGTGCGGAGCAGAACCTGGCCTTCGCCTGGGGTAGCAATACTGTCTTCTTCTAGTCGAAAATTGTCGACTGTCGGCGCCCCTTTTGGCCTGGAGGCCAGGACCCAACGGCGGTTGCGATCATGTTGTTGTTTCATGTTGCTCTCCTGTTCCCATGAAATGTTCTATTGATACTAGTCGTGGAAAACAGGAGATGCACATCCATTATGAGCTGCCCGGATTGAGGCGAACCACCAGATAGCGACAGGATGCATTGGTTTCGTTAATGAAGCGGCAGTCGTTCGGCGGTCCGAGTTCAAGGCAGTCTCCTGCTTTCATTTCATGGCGCGTGTCACCCTCCATAAACACCAGTTCGCCTTCCTGTAACCAGATTAATTGCCGGGCAAGCGCGTAAGAGGAAGCTGGCATCGGGATATTGCTGCCGGCGGGTAAATCGATTTGTACCAGGTCGATGGGGAGATCGCTGCGTGGTGAGATATGACGGCGTAAATAATGTGTCTGCGGATCGCGCCAGACGGGTTGATCGGCAAAGCGCAACAGCTTGCCTTCCTGCATCTCGGCCCGCGCAATCAGGGTAGACATGCTGATGCCAAAAGCCCCGGATAACCGGGCAAGCAGCGTCGCCGTGGGGCTGCTTTCCCCGCGTTCAATCTTATGGATCATGGCGCGGGATACACCGGCGCGTTCAGCCAGTTCGCTGAGCGACCAGCCCCGCGATTCCCGTTCGACGCGAATTCGCGCACTGATCCGTTGATTTATGTTGTCTGTAATAGTATTCATATCGTAATACTATAGTGAACAACCACTGAGGTTCAACCATGATTATTCGTTACGCCAGCAAAGAAGATTGTGCCGCTATTGCAGAGATCTACAATCACGCGGTGTTGCACACGGCCGCCATCTGGAATGACAAGACAGTTGATGTGGATAACCGTATTGCCTGGTATGAAGCACGTGCATTACAGGGCTATCCCGTACTGGTGAGTGTAGAAGGTGACGTTGTCACTGGATATTCGTCGTTTGGCGACTGGCGCGCCTTCGACGGCTTCCGCCACACGGTTGAACATTCTGTTTATGTCCATCCTGAGCACCAGGGGAAGAAAATCGGCCAGGCGCTGATGGCGCAACTGATTAACGAAGCCAAACGCATCGGCAAACATGTGATGGTCGCTGGCATTGAATCCCAAAACCATGCTTCTATCCATCTGCATGAGAAATTGGGTTTTACCGTCACTGCGCAGATGCCACAGGTGGGCACCAAATTTGGCCGCTGGCTGGATCTGACGTTTATGCAGTTGCAACTGGATCAGCGCCAGGACCCGGATGCCATCTGATGAACCAGTCCCTTACTCTCTGCTTTCTGGTTGCCGCTGGTATTGGTCTGGTGGTGCAAAACACGCTGATGGTGCGCATTACCCAGTCTTCTTCCACGATTTTGATCGCGATGTTGCTGAACTCACTGGTGGGGATCGTCCTGTTTGTCAGTATCTTACTGGTAAAACACGGTCTGTCCGGCTTTAGCGAGCTGGTGGCAACGGTCCGCTGGTGGACGCTGATCCCCGGCCTGCTCGGCTCGTTTTTTGTGTTTGCCAGCATCAGCGGCTATCAGTACGTAGGGGCCGCCACTACTATAGCTGTGCTGGTGGCCAGTCAGCTGATTGGGGGGCTGGTGATGGATATGGTCAGAAGCGAGGGTGTGGCACTGAGAGCCTTATTTGGCCCGGTATGCGGTGCGGTACTGCTGGTGATTGGCGCCTGGCTGGTTGCCAGACGCCAGTTCTGATTTACAGGATGCTGCCACCTCTGGTGAGTTGTTCGCGTCGCGCTTCCAGATCTTCTTTATGCTGACGACCATGTTGCGCGATCGCATGACGCAGACGCTGTTGCTGGGTATAACGCTCTTCGCGACTGAGCGCGCCATCGTCGCTCAGTGCAACCAGGAGCGTATTCATATTTGCAATCACGCTCTCCGCAATGGTTGCGTCCACACGGGCGATTACTTCATCCAGATGTGACATGCCTCCCCCTGTTAATTCAGTTTTGCTTTTGAAAAATCACTGCCCATTAAGCTGACGCTGTAACCAGTAACGTTACTGCGTGTGGCATAGAAAGTTTTGCCGTTCGCCAGCGCAATCCACGGTGCCTGTTGATAGAAGACCTCTTGCGCCTGACCATAAAGCTCAGCGCGTTTTGCCGGGTCGCTGGTCAGTTTTGCCTGCTGTACGGGGCCATCATACGCTTTATCGCACCAGCGTGCGGCATTCGAACCGCTTTTCACGCTGCCACAGCCTAACAGGGTATCGGCAAAGTTATCCGGGTCGCCATTATCTGACATCCAGCCAAACAGCGCGGTGTCATGCTCGCCGCGACGCATACCGGCCAGATATTCGCCCCACTCATAAGAGACAATTTTTGCTTTCACGCCCACTTTGGCCCAGTCGCTCTGGATCATCTCCGCAATGCGACGTGAGTTCGGGTTATAGGGACGCTGTACCGGCATTGACCAGAGGGTCGTTTCAAATCCCTTCTCCAGCCCCGCCTGTTTCAGCAGCGCTTTGGCTTTCTCCGGATCGTAGCCGTAATCTTGCAGATCTTTTTTGTAGCCCAGCATATTCGGCGGCAGCGGCGATTTAGCCACAGTGCCCGAGCCCATGAATACTGCATCCACAATCGCTTTTTTGTCAGTGGCGTAGTTCAACGCCTGACGCACCAGTACATTATCAAACGGTTTTTTCCCGGTGTTAAAGGCCAGATAACCGACATTCAGCGCATCAATAGTGTGCAGGGTCAGATCTTTATTGCTCTTAATCTGGTCGAACTGAACCGGTGCAGGCGCTGGAATAATCTGGCACTCGTTGGTTTGCAGTTTCGCCAGACGGGTCTGCACATCCGGGGTAATGGCAAAAATCAGGTGTTTTGTCGGCACCTCGCCGTCCCAGTAGTTGGGGTTCGCAAGATAACGGATTTGCGCGTCGGTTTTGTATTGCTGTAAGACATACGGGCCCGTACCGATAGGCCAGTTGTCGACATTCTCCGGCGTCCCTTTTTTCAGCATTGCGTCAGCATATTCCGCCGAGAGGATTGAGGCGAAATCCATTCCCCAGTCGGCAAGGAAAGCGGCGTTAGGTTCACTCAGAACAAACTGAACGTGATAGTCATCAACCTTTTTGACATCCTGAATTAATTTATCCAGCCCGACATCGTTGAAATATTCGTAATTTCCTTTCGAAACATTATGATAAGGATGTTTAGGGTCTTTCTGACGCATGACGGAGAAAATAACGTCATCCGCATTAAAATCGCGGGTCGGTTTAAAGTATTTATTGCTGTTAAATTTGACGCCCTGACGCAGCGTAAAGGTGTAGGTTTTGCCGTCCGGCGAGATTGTCCACGCGGTTGCCAGTGACGGAATCGGGGTATTTTTCACCGGATCGAAGTTTACAAGACGGTTATACAGCACCTGCGAACTGGCGACAAACGATGGCCCGGAGCTTGCGATTTGCGGGTTGAACGATTCCGGCGAGGCTTCGGAGCAATAGACAATGGTGTCATTATTTGCCGCCCACGCGGCGCCTGCGGGTAACAGCGTGCTCAGCGCCAGCGCGAGCAGGGATTTCCTTGCGAACATAGATTCGGCCTTATTTATTATCTGGAGTATTAATCTCAGCACAGCAAAAGTGAACTGGCAAATAACGAATCACTATCAGGTTATTCTAATCCAGTTGTTTTTGCTGAATTTTCCAGCAAAATTAACTTTATCAGTTAACTTAAACGAACTTATTGCCGTCAAGGTTTATCAGACGGTCTCAATGCGTCGAGAATTCAATGGTTTTGCGCTCTCTTCTGCCGTTTGTTTGTGATGACATTGCGTACAGTAGACGCGTGAAAAAGTCTATGGGATGAAAACGTGGCAAAAACACTCTTGCGCAGCGGCGATCTTGATGATTTTCAAGCCGTGGGCGGCGGCGGTCAGGCCGTATTTGATTCGGCATTACAAATTCGTGAAACCCTGCGTCTGCGTAAACAGCAGGCGCTGGTTGACTGCCTTGCCATACCGCAGGTGAATGACGAAGGCGACCGCGTTGACTGGTACTCCCCCGTCGAGGGCCGCGCCCAGGCCTGGAAAGCCGCTGACGAGGATGCACGTTTTCGTGCCTTACGTTATCTGGAAAGCACCCTGGACAGCGCTGCGACCCTCAGCCGCAAATGTATGCAGTCGCCAAAAACGGCACAGCAACTGTTTGGTTCACTGCTGGAAAAAGCGTTGCAGTTTCCCGGTGAGAACCACGTTTTCCTTGTCGACGGTAAGCCGGTAATCACCTTCTGGGGCTTTGTTAATCTCAATGAAAGTGCCAGAGAAGATGTGCTGGAATGCCTGCGAAAAGAAGATATTCCGGAGCCGCTTGCCATTATCGAACCGGAACCTGAGCCTGCCGCAGAGCCCGTTGCTACGGTCACGATCAGTAACGCCGACGAGCCGCTGCTCGCCCCGATGCCGGGTGTGAGCACCCTGGTTGCGAAAGACGAACCGGTGATGCAGATGGCCTCACCGGTCGCTGATGCCGAGCCCGTCCCGGAACCGGAACCGACACCAGCTCCGGTAGTGGTAAAACGTCGCCGCTACGGCTTGTGGGTCTTGCCGGTTGCGGCAGCCGTTGCGGTGGCCGTTGCCGCGCCACTATGGTTAAATCAGCAGCATGATGCCCCTGCAACCCCGTCGAAAACCGCACAGTCGGCGCCAGTGGTTGCCACCCCTGAACCTGCTCCGGTTGCCGTCGCGCGTCATACTCCAGCGTTAAATACGCAACTTCCGCTCCGCCAGGCCGAGGTGATTGCGCCAAAAGTGGAAACGCCTGCACCGGTGGTAACTGAGAAAAAACCGCTGGTCATTACCGCTATCCCGAAAGATGCGTTGGTCATGGATGCGCTGGAAGTGAAAACGGGCTCAACCCGTTTCCTCAATGGTAATTGGCGTGTAGTGGTGGATGTGAAAGACCAGACTACCGGCAAGGATCTGACCATGCGGTTCCAGATTCAGAACAATAAAGGCACGGCGCGTATTATTCAGGGCAATAATTTGAGCTGTCGCGCCGACCTGTACTCCGGCCTGCACGAAACCGGGGTCTTAATGATCAAGAGTCGCAGCACGGCACGTTGCACCGACGGCTCCCGCTATCCGATGCCGGAGATTTCCTGCAAAGCCGGGACCAATGATATTGCGGAATGCAGTGCGCGCTTTGAAGCAAATAGTACGCCCGTTGCGGTGACCTTCAGAAAAACAGGTGCCTGATTTTATGCTGGTTAATCTTTGTGATTACAAACAGAGCGTCACGCTTATCGCCAACAGTGGCGTCCAGTTTCTTGATTTTGGCCTGACGCCGCAAGAGTCGGCACAAAGCGGTCGCTTTGTGCGCAAGACGGCGAATGGTCCGCTGCTGCGTCTGGATTACGATCTGGTCAATGAGCGCTATACCCTTCCGGCACAAAATGGCGGTATGCCCGAGGTAGTCAAACCGGAAAGCACTCAGTCGCTACACGCGTCGCTGGCCGTGCTCGATGGCGTGTGGCTGCCGATACCTTTCTTACGCTTCAACCCGCCGCGCACCTTCGTCGAAGGGCCGGAAAACTGGGCGCGGGTACAGATTCGTAAACTGAGTGAACCGGATGGCGCGGGAAATACCCATCGCGTTACGCTGGCCCTCGACAGCCAGATCAACGGCAATTCCCCGTCAGCGCTGGCACCGCAAGAGAACGACATTCTTAACGGGACACGCTTCGCACTGGCCTGGCGCGATGACGAAGTGGCGGATTTTCTCGATCAGACCTGGGTGGATGGCTGGCTGCGGGAGGCGTTTCTGCAGTACATCAATCAGGAAGAGCAACGCAGCGAACGTGAGATTACCCAGGCTTTGCGCAGCTTTGAATATCAGGCTCACTGGCTGAATTTGCTTACCCTTCTGGGGACGCAGCTTCTGGTGCCTGAGGTGAAAATTGTTACCCATACGCTGAGCACCCCGGCTATCCCGGTAGATTTAATTCTCGATGTCGGCAATACCCACACATGCGGTGTAATCATTGAAGATCATGGCGATGCGAACGATGGCCTTCGTCAAACCGCCGAGCTTCAGGTGCGCTCCTTAAGCGAACCCCAGTTTCTTAATGAACCCCTGTTTACCAGTCGTCTTGAGTTTTCCGAAGCGCGTTTTGGCAAACAGCATTTCTCTGTTGAAAGCGGTCGCGAAGACGCCTTTATCTGGCCTTCTATTGTTCGTGTCGGCGACGAGGCGCGTAAACTGGCGATGCAGAGGCTGGGTACCGAAGGCAACAGCGGTATTTCCAGCCCGCGCCGTTATCTTTGGGATGAAACACCGGTATTGCAGGACTGGCGTTTTAGCCAGATGAACAGCAAAACGCAGCGCGAACCCCTGGCGACAGCATTCCCTCTGATGAACCTCATGAATGATGAAGGTCAGCCGCTGTATACCCTGCCAGTCGATGAGCGCCTGCCTGTCTTTTCGCCGCAATACAGCCGCAGTACATTGATGACGCATATGCTGTGCGAGCTGCTGGCACAGGCGCTCGGGCAAATTAACAGCGTTGCAACTCGTTTACGTCTGGGTTTTCCCGCCTCGCCGCGCCAGTTGCGTACCATTATTCTGACCCTGCCGTCGGCGATGCCGAAGCAGGAGCGCGAAATTTTCCGCCGCCGGATGTTCGAAGCCATTGCGCTGGTCTGGAAAGCCATGGGCTGGCATCCGCAAGATGATGATTTTGCTAATCGTAAGCAGCAGGAAAAAAGCGTTGTTCCGGTTCCCCATATCCAGATGGAGTGGGATGAGGCCAGTTGCGGGCAACTCGTCTGGCTGTATAACGAGGCGATCTCCCGCTATGCGGGGCAAACCGAAACGTTTTTTGCCTCCCTTGCCCGCCCCGATCGGGTCGAAGTCCCTGGCGCACGCCCGGGGCGCTCGCTGCGCGTCGCCTCGGTAGATATCGGCGGTGGTACAACCGATATGGCTATCACCCATTATCAGCTTGATGATGGTACCGGCAGCAACGTTAAGATCACCCCGCAGTTACTGTTCCGTGAAGGATTTAAGGTCGCAGGGGATGATGTGCTGCTTGATGTCATTCAGCGCTGCGTGCTGCCTGCGATGCAAACCCAGTTGCAAAAAGCCGGTATTACGGATGCTGCCTCGTTGCTCGCCACCCTGTTTGGCGACTCCGGGCGTATTGATACGCAGGCCGTTTTGCGCCAGCAAACCACCCTGCAACTGTTTATGCCTGTTGGCCATGCCATTCTGGCGGCGTGGGAAGAGAGTGACATCAACGATCCGCTTGCCGGGCTGCATGCCACTTTCGGCGAGCTGTTGACCCAGTTGCCAACGCGCAACGTGATGAACTACCTGAAACAGGCGATCGACCACGCGCTGCCTGCCGGCTCGCCGGAGTTTGATGTGCTGAGCGTTCCGGTACAGGTCAATTTCCGCGAATTGCAGGATGCCATGCTGGCCGGGCAATTTACCCTGGCCTCACCGCTGCATGCGGTGTGCGAGGCTATCAGCCATTACTGCTGCGATGTATTACTGATTACCGGACGTCCGGGTTGTCTGCCGGGTGTGCAGGCGTTGATTCGCCATTTGCAGCCGGTACCGGTTAACCGCATGGTCTGGCTTGATAAGTATCGTGTACACGAATGGTATCCGTTCAGCCAGCAGGGCAAAATCGGCAACCCGAAATCTACCGCTGCGGTAGGGGCAATGTTATGTAGCCTGGCGCTGGACCTGCGTCTGCCGCGTTTCAATTTTAAAGCAGCCGACATCGGCGCGTACTCTACCGTGCGTTATCTCGGTGTACTGGATAATGTGGTAAACACTCTGCGTGATGAGAATATCTGGTATCACGATATCGATCTGGATAAACCCGGCGCAAAACTTGATGCCCGCCTGCATTTCCCGCTGCGCGGCAATGTCACGCTCGGCTTTCGTCAACTGGCGAACGCCCGCTGGCCAGCCACTCCGCTCTATACGCTGAGCATTAACTCTTCTGAACTGGCGAAGACCATCGCCGGCGACGGAGTGCTGAATGTGCGCCTGCAGTTTAGCGGTGGCAACAAACATCATGGCCCGGAATCGTTTATTCTGAGCGAAGCCTGGTTACAGGATGGTACGCCGGTTCCGGCCGATGCGTTAACCTTCAAATTGAATACGCTGGCAGATCGCCGCCACAGCGGTAGCCATTACTGGATCGACAGCGGGAGTGTGTATCTGAAATGAGTGCAAGCATGACCACGACCCAGGCGATCAGTGCATGGATAAATGATAACCGTCAGATTTCACCCTTGCTGGATGACGACGCGGATGCGCTACTGGCGCGCTTAACCGCGCTAACGGCACAGGAAACCGCGCTGGAAAACGCAGCCAGACAGCCCTGCACCGTTGGGCTGTTTGGCCACTCGCAGGCCGCCAAAGCCCATTTACTTGCCGCGCTGTGCGACAGCGGCAACGGGCGTCTGCATGTCTTGCTGGGCGAGAAGACGCTGGACTATTTCAGCCATCTGAACCCCGGTCATATGTTGACCAGCATGGCACTGCGTTTTTGCCGCGAGAACCCGCATGTCGACGACAATTTTCCCCTGCGCTTGCGTCTTATCAGCGAAGCGGAACTGGTGCAGGTCTTTATCGCGCACGCGCAGGCCATGCCGGAGTTGCGTGTCGTCGACAAGACGGTAATCGAAAGCCGTCTGGCAAAATGGCGCGCGCTACGCCAGCCAAACCCGGTACCCGGCATTAGCGCGGAAGATGTGGGAGCCATTGCCCGTTTCTGGCGGTCGGTCGTTCCGTCATCACAACAGCATATGGACGACGCGTTGTGGTATCAGTTCGCCTGTCTTTTGCCATCACTGGACCTCAGCGCTCGCGCCAGTGCCTGGGCGCTTTTGTGGGGTGAGCAGCAGGAGTTAACGCAGCAGTGGCTGTCACTGGCGCATACGCTGCATCAGACCGGTAACGCCGCAGAACTGGCTGCGCCGTTGAGTCTGCTGGTCGATAACTTCGCCCTGCCGACTGAGGGTTTTCTCACCCCACCGGAACAGGACACTGAAGCCCTTGCCGGTGAAGTGGTGGTACATCCATGGTCGGAAGAGCAATTACAGAATGCAGTCAGTATTCCTGTTTCGACGCTGGCGCTGTTAACCAAAGAACTGGTGCTCCCGGTTGAAAACAGTGAGCTTAAGGGTGTGGATATTCTGGATATCCCTACCCCGGCGCCGCAGGAGGGGCATCCGCTGTGGAACAGTAAATGCCGTTGGTTGCTTGAGAGCTATCGTCAGCAATTACAACCGGATGTCTTGCTGATTTGCAATGCCACAGCGCATCGCTCAACCACGACGGCAACGGCGAAAGCGCTACTCAATTGGGTGAAGGAGACGCAATCCGGCCACGAGACCGCGCTGCCTGGACTGGTCTGGGCCATCACTCCGCAAGACGCCCGTTTTACCAGCGGCCAGAATCTCGACGAAGTGGTGCAACAACTGGTCGGGAAACCAGGCCAGCACTGGGGCACGCTGCAGGCGCTGGATGCCAGCAGTTTACAGCGGGTTCTTGAGTGGCTCGCCCAGGCAACCGCCCCGGCGCTGCGTCAACATCGCTTTAAATCCCTGCGCGAGCGTCATCAACTGGCGCTACGCGATCTGATGCAGGCCTGGCTTATCGCACCAACTAAAGAGAATGCCGCTCAGCGTACCCGTGCAGAAGCGGTCGTGCGTGAATTACAGACCCATGCGGCGCGTCATGGCGAATTGCTGGAAGGCCTTCTGCCGGACATGCAACAGTTTGACTCTCTGTGGAAGGTTCAGCAACCGCGCGAAGAGCAGGTCAGCGGCTTGTTTAATGAGGCCATCGATCTCTTTGGCGAGGCGGCAGAGACCAGCGAACAGGCCCATGTCGCGCGTGATGCAGGTCAACAGGCGCACGCGATGTGGATCAATCACTTACGTCAGTGGAGTCGTAATGATGATAACGCTGCCCGTCTGGGGCTCTCGTCTGCCACCGTGCGTCAGATGGCGGAAATCATCATAATCAGCAGTTACCGGCTGAATATGCCGGAGCAGTTGCAGAAGATTATGCAGCGCGATACCGCGTCTGCGGCGCAGGTGTATGCCGCCATTGGTAATTTTGTCGCCTGGCTGGGCTATGCCGATGTTCCGGAAGCCCTGCGCCCTGCCAGCCGCGTACAGAAAGGCAGTGCCGTTTTCGCCTCAGCAAATTCTGGCTCGACGGAACGGTTAACACGCCTGGGCGAACAACCTGTTCACGCTGCAACACGCTATGTTTACGACTGGCTGGTCGCCCTCTATACCCGTTCAGTGGAGAATATGGGCTATAGCCATCCGCATGACGTCTCTCCTGCCGCGCGTAAGAAGCTTAAAACGCTGCTGCCATAAAAAAGACCCGGCCACCTTAACGGTGCGTCGGGCCTTATCGCTACGTGCTCAGTACACTATAAAAATGAGAATACCAGGGCAACCGGGAAACTGATTGGCCATGTTGCTCCGACCAGGCACGCGCTGAGCGTTTTGATACGGCGACTCTCTTTGGATAAAAACCAGGTCGCTACACCGGTCAATAACGCCATTACGGCATAAAACATCAACATCTTAATGAACATGTCCATCGTCCGCCTCCTTTCCATGGAAACCATACGCAGACTATGTTGCACATTTTTTATGGTTCTTTTTGTCTTACCGGTCACGCCTTGCGTCACAATTTAACAAAAGGTCAAAATAGCGAAACCAGTAATGCCACCGGAAAGCTCATCGGCCACGTCGAACCGACAAGAAATGCGCTCAGAAAGCGAATCCGTTTACGATCGCTGGATAGAAACCAGGTAATAACCGCGCAAAGGAGCGCCATAATTGCGTAAAAAACCAGCATTTTTTGATAAAGCGACATAGCCACACTAACCCTGTGATAACAAAACGGGCGCAATATGCAGCTTTTATTGATATTTATCAAGTTTTTTCACTTATTGTGCGCTTAGTCGCGAGGAGAAATTGATATGTGCAGATTTTTACGGACTGGGAATGTCATTAACGTCAGGGAGAAGCGCCACCTTCTCTGTGCCTGAGCGCCTCGCCGTCAATTTTACGTCGCAAAGGTGGGTATTAATGCGTCTGAAGTTCTCTGGCAGTGGCCGTAGCTCCGACGCTGGCGGCACTGCGTCGCACCTGCAGGGAGTCGAGAGCGGCATGGATCATTTCATTCGCCCTGATTTTTGCATGAGCGACAATCTTTTCGTCCGCAATGCTGGCGTGGCAATGGGGACAGAATGTTACCCCCCTCGCCTTGTCTTTGGCGATGGCAGCCAGGTCTTCGATAATTACGCTTTTTCCGCATTTATCGCATGCAAATTCGAACATTTTAACGTCCTGAATATCTCACTGGCGCCACTATATAGCAGCGAGAGTAAACGGCATTAAAACGTGCTGAACATCAGGATGGCAGGTTTAAGCGGTCGGTCACAAAAACGTGACGCTGTTACGCAGCCATCTACTGTTTATGTTCGTCACGCCACTCTTTGATCATTTGTGGCGTCACCTCACTGGCATAGCAGATGGGATCATAGCCGCCCGGTTTGCTCCAGGCGCTACGCTTACCGCAGCTACTGCCATTTCTGGCCTGATTAAACGGACAGGCGCAAGGCCCCGGATACGCTGCAATCGATTCTTCGATTACCTTTTGTTTAACCTGTGAGTCACTTAATACCTGTGTTTTAGCCAGACTGTCTTCAATACTCAGCACACTGGTTATGGTCAGCACGATCAACAGCCACGGGGTGACGTTCATTTGAGCTTCTCATTAAGGAGGGAATGAGCTTTAAATGTAAGACGCCAGCGCCACGGTAATATTGATCACAGGCAATATCCCGTTTATTCATCAGGGTGCTTAATCATTCGAAATTTATTTTTCTTTATTAGTTTAATTTAAGTTATTTATAAATCATAAGATTAAACTCAACGTAAGATTGATACAAAAAAAGAGGACTGTCTCCCACTGTTTTTGCCATAAATTCATCTGTTGCTTGCTTTGGCGAATGGCCGGTTTCTCTGGTATTGTCTCAATGCCGTAAATAATTCTTACAGGGTAACAGCAATGCAAAAGTTTGACGATCTATGGCAGGCCATCGAGACCAGAGTGTGTGAAAACAACGACATAACACACGAAGAACTGACGAACGAAACAACGGCCAGGGGGGCCGCCGCGAAGCAACGCGTCGCACATATTTTTACCCTGGAAGTTCTGCTGTCTCGTCATCGGGAGAAGTATGCCAGTCCTTATGTGGCGCTGGCCGGGGAAGAGGCTCTGTGGCATCTTATATTCAAGCGTACTGGCTGGAAACCCTTTGAAATTAAACAGCTGTCATTTAGTGACGCAATGTTTGTCATCGCTGAGCTTTTTCGCGATGAGAACCTGCCTGCGGATGTACGGGGAATTTTGCGCGCTAATGGATTACGCGACCAGTCTTATTCGTTATATGATTTCTCCGAGAAAGACTGGGCGCCACGGGATAATGAAAACATCCTCAAACGATAGCCTGCAAACTATTAGAATATTAAGGGCCCGAGTGCCCTTTTTTATTTCACTTTCCCCTGTGTAATACATTCGCCCCGAGGTCGTATCGTGGGTCATGTGATGCCTTGCCTGGCCTGATAATTTTCCTGTTTAAAAGTTTATACAAACGCGATTAGCAATAAATTGCACAAGGAGCTGGCATCTTTTTCAGGCGGTAAAACAGGTCTCAACCATTGCGTTATTTAACGCAGGTTCATAACGGGCAAAATGAAGCTCCTCACCCTCGCAAAAATAGGTTTCTATAGGCAACGTCAGGCCGGAAGAGTCTTCTGATGTCTGGTTTACTGACCAGGTTATGGTTGTGGCGTGATCATTAACCGTTAAATATTGAGGGATGCCGCCAGGCAGCAGCACCACGACTACTTTACTCATTATGTGTCCCCCCGAGAGCAAAAAAGCGACATTATCTATGGCGGGGCGTGACGTTAGTTTGTCGCACTAATTAAATTAATGTGACATTCCCTGCCTTGATACGCCAGATAATACTTTTTGTAGGTTTTATTTTATTATTCATTACTGCACGCGGGTAAGGCGCGTAAAACATGATCGGGAATATACCACCTTTACATTTTTTGACACACAAGAAATTATAAAGCGTGAGAATTACCGCAATTATTCTGTCTCTATGAATGAATTGTTACAGAAACGGTAACTCCCCCGCTCTCACTACCCTCAGTTAAAGGCTCAGTGCTTGATCATCACATGGCGAACCACGGTGTAATCTTCCAGCCCGTAGATCGACATATCTTTACCGTAGCCCGAGAGTTTTTGCCCACCATGCGGCATTTCGCTGACAAGCATAAAATGGGTATTGACCCAGGTGCAGCCATATTGCAGACGTGCGCTAAGGCGATGCGCGCGGCCAACATCTCGGGTCCACACTGACGATGCCAGGCCATATTGCGAATCATTGGCCCAGTTCAGCACCTGTTCTTCATCGTCAAAGAGCGTCACGCTGACGACAGGACCAAAGACTTCGCGCTGGACTATCGCATCTTCCTGTCTGGCCCCTGCCAGCACGGTGGGCTGATAGTAGTACCCCGCCCCCTCGCGCTTATCGCCGCCCGTGACCACACGGATATGGCTTAATGCTTTGGCCTCTTCTACCGCTTTGCTGACACGGGCTAAATGGGCCTCAGAACTGAGTGGGCCCAGCTCGGTGGTTTCATCATCAGGCGCGCCCATTTTCAGGCTGGACACTGCGGCACCCAGTTTTTCGACCAGCGCATCGTAAACCCCTTTTTGGGCGTAAATGCGACAGGCGGCGGTACAATCCTGCCCGGCATTGTAGAAACCAAAAGTACGGACTCCTTCGACAACGGCATCCAGATCGGCGTCATCAAACACAATCACTGGCGCTTTGCCCCCCAGCTCCATATGGGTACGTTTAATCGAAGAGGCCGTATGACCAATAATGTGCTCGCCAGTGGCAATTGAGCCCGTAAGCGAAACCATGCGCACTTTTTCATGCCCGGTCAGCGGATCACCTACGGTTTTACCCCGACCGAACAGCACATTCAGTACCCCTGGCGGGAAAATATCCTGCGCCAGTTCGCCAAGTTTAAGCGCCGTCAGCGGCGTGATTTCTGACGGTTTAATAACCACACAGTTACCTGCGGCAAGCGCAGGGCCCAGCTTCCAGGCCGCCATCATCAACGGGTAATTCCACGGCGCGATAGAGGCCACGACGCCAATGGGGTCGCGGCGAATCATTGAGGTATGGCCTTCCAGATACTCCCCGGCGGCCAGCCCGTTCAGGCAACGCGCCGCGCCCGCAAAGAAGCGAAAAACATCCGCGACCGCCGGAATTTCATCGCTCAATACACAGTGCAGGGGTTTGCCGCAGTTCAGCGACTCCAGCATTGCAAAGGTTTCGGCATTGTCCTCAATCACCTGAGCCAGTTGCAGCAGACACTCGGCCCGCGCTTTTGGCGTGGTTTGTCCCCAGGTTTTGAAGGCCTCGTCAGCCGCCTTCACCGCCGCATCCACCTGCGCGGGGGAGGCTTCGGCAATCTCCAGCAACACCTCGCCGGTGGCCGGGTTAAACACGGCCTGTTTTTCGCCTTCGCCGTCGACCAGTGCTCCATTGATAAATAATTGATGTTGCATAGCGCTATCCTTTCAGAGTTGTCAGTTATTTGCCGCTTCCGGCTACGGTTTCACCGTCACGGGTCAGCCACCAGGCCCCCAAAATCGGGATGGTCGTTACCAGCATGACCAGTAGCGCCACCACATTAGTTACCGGCACGTCACGCGGGCGCCCCAGTTGATTTAACAACCAGAGCGGCAAGGTGCGCTCATGCCCGGCGGTAAAGGTCGTGACGATGATTTCGTCAAACGACAATGCAAATGCCAGCATGCCTCCGGCGAGTAGCGCCGAACCGAGATTTGGCAGCACCACATAGCGGAACGTCTGCCATGAGGTAGCGCCTAAATCCATTGAGGCTTCAACCAGACTCCATGACGTACGGCGAAATCGGGCGATAACATTGTTGAAAACCACCACCACACAAAACGTGGCGTGACCGATAACGATGGTGAAAAAGCCCGGTTCCAGATCCACCGATTTAAACGCCGTTAACAGCGCCAGGCCGGTAATAATGCCGGGCAAGGCGATGGGCAGCAGCAGCAACAGTGAGATGGCGTTCCGGCCAAAGAACTCACTGCGCCAGAGTGCCATTGCAGCAAGCGTGCCAAGGATTAAGGCAATAAGTGTCGCCAGGGCCGCAATTTGCAGCGACAGCGTCACCGCATCCAGGATATCGCCCCGCGCCGCCGCCACGCTAAACCAGCGCAGCGTAAAGCCCTGCGGGGGAAAGCTGAACGCGGCATCCTCGGTATTAAAAGCATAGATGGCGATTATCAATAACGGGAAATGGAGAAAGATAACCCCGCCCCAGGCGGCAATTTTGAGAAATAACGGTGCGCGGTCAGAGTGCATCGAACGCTCCCAAACGTTTCACGAACGCCAGATAAAGGGCAATCAATAGAATGGGGACCAGCGTAAAGGCTGCCGCCATCGGCATATTGCCGATCGCCCCTTGTTGCGAATAGACCATATTGCCAATAAAGAACCCTGGCGGCCCCACCAGTTGCGGAACAATGAAATCCCCCAGCGTCAGGGAGAAGGTGAAGATGGAACCGGCGGCAACGCCCGGAATAGCCAGCGGCAGAACCACATAGCGAAAGGTCTGCCGGGGATGCGCGCCAAGATCCGCAGAGGCCTGCAATAGCGACGGCGGCAGCCGTTCCAGCGCGGCCTGAATCGGCAGGATCATAAACGGCAGCCAGATGTAGACAAAGACCAGAAAACGCCCGAGACCAGAGGTCGACAAAGTATTGCCGCCGATACCGGGCAGTGTCAGCACTGCGCCGAGGATGGGCTCAAGCCCCAGATGGCCGAGAAACCACTGGGCAACGCCGTCTTTCGCCAGCAGCAACGTCCAGGCGTAAGCTTTGACGATATAGCTCGCCCACATTGGCAGCATCACGGCAATATAGAAAAAGGCTTTCCATTTACCGCTGGTATATTTCGCCATATACCACGCCATCGGAAAGGCCAGAATCGCGCTGGCCAGCGTTACGGCGACCGCCATGGTGAAAGTACGCAAGATGATGTCGTAATTGGCAGGATTGAACAGCGCCTGCAGGTTAGCCAGAGTGAAATCCGGCGTCACCGACATGGTGAAATCATCAAAGGTATAGAAGCCTTGCCATAGCAGCGTCAGCAACGACCCCAGATAAACAATACCGAACCACATCAGTGGCCCCAGCAACAACAAAAACAAACCCAGCGCCGGTTTGCGCCAGAACAGACCGCTCAACCGGCTCCCCGGTTTGCCCTGTGGTGAACGGGAAAGACTCATCTCCATCACCCCGCTCCCCGTAATGGCACCATCGCCTCTCTTGACCACGATGCCAGCACCGTTTGCCCCGGCGCTAACGTGTCAGGTAAGCGCGCATCAGACATGTTTGCCTGGCTTACCAGCAGTTTTTCACCGTCGGCAAGTTTCAGTTCGAAACGGGTAGCTGCCCCCTGATACTGGACCGCCTGCACCACACCCTGAACCTGAATTTCTCCCGGTTGATTAAGGCGGATATGCTCCGGGCGCAGAGAGAAAATACCATTCATCGCACATAACGCACCCGCGCGCCTGTCGTCAAAAACATTCGACGTGCCGACAAAACCCGCCACGAACGGCGTGCGTGGGCGCAGATAGAGTTCCCTCGGGGTATCAACCTGCTCAATTTTGCCATTATTGAACACCGCCACCCGGTCAGACATCGATAGCGCTTCACCCTGATCGTGGGTGACAAAAATAAAGGTAATCCCAAGATCCTGCTGCAGCTTTTTCAGTTCAAACTGCATTTGCTCGCGTAATTTTAAATCCAGCGCCCCCAGCGGTTCATCGAGCAATAAAACGCGAGGCTGATTGACCAGCGCCCGGGCGATAGCCACACGCTGGCGCTGACCGCCGGAAAGTTGCGATGGCTTACGGGCGTGAACAAAATCCAGCGCCACCTTTTCCAGCGCCTGGCGCGCGCTGGCATGACGTGTTTTTTTATCAACGCCTTTGACCATCAGGCCATACGCCACGTTATCGAGGATCGACATATGGGGAAATAACGCGTAATCCTGAAAAACGGTATTAACGTCGCGCTCCCAGGGGGGCAGTTCGCTGGCCTCCCGACCAAAAATACGAATAGCCCCACCGCTCAGTTGCTCAAAACCGGCAATAAGACGCAGGCAGGTGGTTTTGCCGGAGCCGGATGGCCCCAGCATGGAGAAAAATTCCCCATCGTTTACCGCAAGACTAACGCCGTCCACGGCACGAATATCACCATACAGACGAGAGACATCTTCAAATTCAACTGCATAGGTCATACATCACTCCTGACCGCTTAACGTCCGCCCATAATGGCGATGTAATCCTGCGTCCAGCGGCTATAAGGGACATATTTCCCCCCCTCAGCAACGGGCGTTTTCCAGAACGCAATCTTGTCAAAGAAGCTGTAACCGTTAGTTTCGCAGCCTTTTTCACCCAGCAAATCACTGGCTTTACAGCCTTGCGGCACCACCGGCAGTGAGCCAAACCAGGCGGCGACATCACCCTGTACTTTCGGTGTCAGCGACCAGTTCATCCATTTGTAGGCGCAGTTGGGGTGTTTCGCCTGCGCGTGGAGCATGGTGGTATCTGCCCAGCCCGTTACCCCCTCTTTCGGGAATACGGTGGCGATCGGCTGGTTTTCACCTTTCAGGGCATTCGCCTGGTACGGCCAGGCGCTGGACGCCACAACGCCTTCATTTTTGAAGTCGCTCATCTGGACAGTGGTGTCATGCCAGTAACGGTGGATTAAGGCGTGCTGATCGCGCAGTACTTTCAGCACGGCCTGATACTGCGCTTCGGTTAACTGGTAGGGGTCCTCAATGCCAAGCTGCGGCTGAGTGGCTTTGACAAACAACGCGGCATCAGCGATATAAATCGGCCCGTCATAGGCCTGTACGCGGCCTTTGTTGGTTTTGCCATCTGGCAGATTTTGCTGCACGAAAACAACCGACCAGCTATCAGGCGGCGTCGGGAAAGTTTTGGTGTTATACATCAGCAGGTTAGGCCCCCACTGATACGGCGTGCCGTAAACTTTGCCGCCGACGTTAAACCATTCGCCTTTCTCCATACGCGGGTCCAGGGTTTTCCAGTTGGGGATCAGCGCGGTATTAATCGGTTGCACGCGTTTGCCCATAATCAGGCGCAACGAGGCATCGCCGGACGCAGTCACCAGGTCATACCCCCCTTTGGCCATCAGGCTGACCATCTCATCGGACGTTGCTGCCGTTTTCACGTTTACCGCACAGCCCGTCTCTTTTTCAAACTGACTGACCCAGTCATATTGCTTATCCGTCTGGCCGCGTTCGATATAACCCGGCCAGGCGATAATATCCAGGCGGCCCTCCCCTTTCCCTACTTCCGTCGGCTCGGCGGCGTGTGCTGTCATCATGGTCATGCCCAGCGCACACAGGCAGCTCGGGGCAAATTTCATGCTCATATGTGTTACTCCTGTCGTAATGAAAATGAGCGGCCGCCTTGCCGTAAAAATATCTCCTGATTTAAAGGTAGACGGGGCGCCGAAAGGCTGAATCCCGTCAATGAGAAATTTCGCCAGGTTGTGACATACAGCGCATAACATTAATTACCGAAATGCTGTCTTCACATCTTCTGGAGTATAGACAATGAGTTAGCGGTGAAAGGTTAATTTATGTTCCCATTCGCATTTCGTATGAATGGCTGATGGGAAAGTACAGAAAATAATGACCTCTGCGGCTGAAATTTCCGCAGAGATATTTTTAAATTGAGAAAACATTATTCAGAAAATAAGAACAACCGTGTGCGTTTTTATTTCATCATTTCGCGAATTATTTTACCAAGCAGTATAACGCCGCGCTCCTCCCGTTCGCCCCATTGCCAGGAGGCATTAAAGCGGAAGAATGGCGTAGGCTCTCTGGAGGTGGAGAACATTTTCCCCGGCGCAATGCTGACCTGATGGGCCAGTGCGCGCTGGCTTAGCTCTCCGGCATCCAGCTCTGGCGGCAACTCCAGCCATAAAAAATAACCGCTGTCGCTGCGGTGGATTTTCACCTCGCCAGGCAGATGGCGCACCAGCGCCTGCCATGCCTGATGCTTGCGTTCCGCCAGGACGCGCCGCAGACGTCGCAGATGCGCATCATAGCGTTGGGTGCCGAGGTAATCGACGAGTGCCATTTGCATCGGCGAACTGGTGGATAATGTGCTCATCAGTTGTAGCTGCTGGATCCGGCGGGCATGTTTCCCGGCGGCGACCCAGCCGATACGAAAACCGGCCACCAGACATTTAGAAAAAGAGGAGCAGTGTAGCGTCATGTCCTGCGTATCCCAGGCTTTTGCGGGTAACGGTTTTTCCCGCCCGTAATAGAGCTCGCTATAGACATCGTCTTCAATCAAGGTCACGTTGTGCTGCGTCAGCAACGCCACCAGTTGTGCTTTTTTCTCTGCACTCAGGGTAAAACCGAGCGGATTCTGACTGTTGGGCATCAGCCAGCAGGCTTTTACCGGATAGCTCTTTAGCGCCTGTTCCAGCGCCTGGAGATCTATGCCGTCATTGATATCCGTCGGCACCGACAGCGCTTTTAAGCGCAGGCGCTCAAGCGCCTGTAGCGCACCATAAAAGCAGGGATTTTCAACGATCACCCAGTCACCTGGCTCTGTCACAGCCTGCAAACTCAGGTTTAATGCCTCCAGTGCGCCGGCAGTAATCACAATTTCATCCGGTGAAATAGTCATTCCCTGCTGGGCGTAGCGACGGGCGATGGCATGACGCAGCCCGGCATTTCCCGGCGGCAGGTTTTCAATAATGCTGACGGCGGTCGCGCTTTTACTGACGTTGGCTAATGAGCGATTCAGTTGTTGCAGAGGAAACAGGCGCGGATCCGGAAAGGCCGAACCAAATGGCAATATCGAGGCATCGCGGCTGGCCTGCAAAATATCAAAGATGTAGGTATTGATATCCACCGCTTCATCTTGCTTTAACGTGGCGGGGGGTAAAGTTTGCGGACGATGAGAACGCGGCGCCACATAATAGCCCGACTGCGGCCGGGCGGTGATATAGCCCTGATTTTCCAGTAGCTGATAAGCATGGCCTACCGTCATAAAACTCAGGCCACTGCTGGTCACCTGCTCGCGCAGCGAGGGCAGCCTGTCGCCGGGTCGCCAGACACCCAGTTCAATTTGCGAAATGATTTGTTGCGCCAGGCGCTGGTATTTTTTCATCGCTCTCTCCTTCCCTGACGTTATTCTATATCAGTACACCTAAAAAGCACTTTTTTGCCAACTGTTATAGATAAATTTATCTCTTCTGTTTCTGATAATCGTGCCCGCCGCTCTTTACCATTTCCCTGAGAGTCATTATTCAGAGGTTGTGTATGTTGGGTTTAGATGCGTTTCATCTGGCAAGGATCCAGTTTGCCTTTACGGTTTCCTTCCACATTATTTTCCCGGCCATCACCATCGGTCTTGCCAGCTACCTTGCGGTGCTGGAAGGACTGTGGTTGAAAACCGGTAATCCGGTGTGGCGTTCGCTCTACCACTTCTGGTCGAAGATTTTCGCCGTCAATTTTGGCATGGGCGTGGTCTCCGGTCTGGTGATGGCCTATCAATTTGGCACTAACTGGAGCGGCTTTTCCCAGTTTGCCGGAAGCATCACCGGCCCGTTACTGACCTATGAAGTGCTGACTGCATTCTTCCTCGAAGCCGGGTTTTTAGGGGTAATGCTGTTTGGCTGGAATAAAGTCGGGCCAGGGCTACACTTCTTCGCAACCTGCATGGTGGCGCTGGGGACGATCATTTCCACCTTTTGGATCCTCGCCTCCAATAGCTGGATGCAAACGCCACAGGGCTATGAAATTGTGAATGGTCAGGTGGTGCCGGTCGACTGGTTTGCGGTGGTGTTTAATCCCTCCTTCCCGTATCGCCTGTTGCATATGTCCGTTGCCGCTTTTCTCAGTAGCGCGCTGTTTGTTGGCGCGTCGGCCGCCTGGCATTTGCTTAAGGGCAACCATTCACCCGCCATTCGCACCATGTTTTCAATGGCGCTGTGGATGACGCTGATTGTAGCCCCCATTCAGGCGTTGATCGGCGATATGCACGGGCTGAACACGCTTGAGCACCAACCTGCCAAAATCGCTGCAATAGAGGGCCACTGGGAAAACCCACCCGGAGAGGCGACGCCTTTATTATTATTTGGCTGGCCGGATATGGAACAAGAGCGTACCCGCTACGGACTGGCGATCCCGGCGTTGGGTAGCCTTATCCTGACCCACAGTCTGGACAAACAGGTTCCCGCGCTGAAATCGTTCGCCAAAGAAGATCGTCCCAATTCGACCGTCGTGTTCTGGTCGTTTCGCCTGATGGTAGGGCTTGGAGTGTTGATGATTTTGCTTGGCGTTATTGCATTGTGGTTGCGCCGCAAACAGCGTCTGTATCACTCGCGCCCGTTTCTGTGGTTCGCGTTATTGATGGGACCATCGGGCCTGCTGGCCATCCTTGCTGGTTGGGTAACTACCGAAGTGGGACGCCAGCCGTGGGTGGTTTATGGCCTGCAACGGACCGCCGACGCAGTTTCTGCTCACGGCACACTGCATATGAGCATCAGCCTGTTGGGTTTTATTCTCGTCTACAGCTCGGTCTTTGGCGTGGGATACAGTTACATGGTGAGGTTGATTAAAAAAGGGCCTCAGGCGAATGAATCATTTGCCACCGAACAGGATGGTCGCCCCGCCCGACCGCTTTCTGCGGTAAATACGCACGACAGTCTGCAGGAGAAACCATAATGGGTATCGATCTTTCACTTATCTGGTTTGTCATAATCGTCTTTGCCACCCTGATGTATATCGTGATGGACGGTTTTGACCTGGGGATCGGCATTCTCTTTCCTGCCACGCCAGAGGCCGAAGACCGCGACGTGATGGTTAACAGTGTCGCCCCGGTGTGGGACGGCAACGAAACCTGGCTGGTGCTCGGTGGCGCAGCGCTGTTTGGCGCCTTCCCGCTGGCATATGCGGTAATCATAGATGCCCTGACCATTCCGCTGACGCTGATGCTGGTGGGGTTAATTTTTCGCGGCGTGGCCTTCGAATTTCGCTTCAAGGCAACACCGGCGCATCGCCCATTCTGGGATAAGGCATTCGCAGGCGGCTCAGTTCTGGCGACCTTCACCCAGGGGGTAGTTGTTGGGGCAGTGATCAACGGCTTCGCTGTCAGCGGGCGTACCTTCGCCGGTGGACCTTTTGACTGGTTAACCCCTTTTACACTGTTTTGTGGTCTCGGCCTGGTGATTGCTTATGCGTTGCTGGGGGCGACATGGCTGGTGATGAAAAGTGAAAAGGCGCTGCAAGTGCGGATGCGTCAACTCGCCAGGAGACTCTTACTGGCACTGTTGCTGGTAATAGCGGTCATTAGCCTCTGGACGCCGCTCGCCCATCCGGCGATAGCAAGCCGCTGGTTTACGCTGCCGAATCTGTTTTTCCTGCTGCCCGTCCCTGTGTTAGTGGTGCTGCTGAGCCTGTGGCAATGGCGCAGTCTGAATCATCCACAGAGTGAAAAATTGCCGTTTATGCTGACACTTGGGCTGATATTTCTTGGGTTCAGTGGTCTTGGGATCAGCATCTGGCCACATATTATTCCGCCGTCAATTACCTTGTGGCAGGCGGCAGCGCCCGCGCAAAGTCAGGGCTTTATGCTGGTTGGCGCGCTGCTGATTATTCCCATCATTCTCGTCTATACCTTCTGGAGCTATTACGTATTTCGCGGCAAAGTCCAGCATGGGGAGGGTTATCACTGATGCAACAGCCATTATGGAAACGCCTGATGTGGCTGGTCATTCTGTGGGGCGGCAGTGTGCTGGCCCTTGCGCTGGTCGGCCTCTTTTTTCGCGTACTGATGACTGCTGCGGGGTTTAAATCGCACTAGGGTTATGACCCGGCGGCGCACGCAACCGGAGGACAAATATGCCCTGACGCTGAACGTCAGGGCATATTTTTAGTGCTGGCCGTGACGGGTGGAGAGTTTTTGCAATACCGTCAGTTGCGCTACCGCTTCCTGCATCGCATCCATACCAGATGTAAGCGCGTGCAGGCTGCTGAGATGCTTAACAATATTATCCCGTTCGTTATTGGTTTTACTGCTCATGGCCGCAATGGTGTCGGCCGCTGAAATGGAGTGCCGGGCCATATTACTGGCGGTCTCCACGGTATTGTTGGCAACGGTACGGATGCGGGAAATTGTGTTTACCGCCTGACTGATATTGGCGGCCGTAGCATCTGCCTGCTCTTTTGACGAATGGGCCAGCCGCCGTACTTCGCTTGCCACGACCGCAAATCCACGCCCTGCCTCACCCGCGCGCGCAGCCTCCACGGCCGCATTCAGTGCGAGAATGTTCGTCTGAAAGGCGATATTACTGATCCCGCTGGTTATCTCATTAATACCCGCAGAGATTTTCTCCAGGTCATCAAGCCCTTCTACCAGCCGGTTTTGCGCCTGTTGGCTCTGCAGGGCAATATCGCTGATAGAACGGATGCTATTTTCTGCCATTCCTAAGGTGTCGTTTTGTGTCTGCGTCGCGGCTTCCAGCATCGGTAATGCTGTCATCAATGGTCCTAATTTTTGTTGATATGCCACGACACGATTAATGACACCACTTTGAAAATCATTCAGCGCCTCCCAACGACGCAGCGCGCGCTGGGCGTAATGCCCTGCATATCTTGCATATTCCACCGGGAAATGCGTCATTGCTTTGACGTCATGATTGAAAAACACCAGCGCGGAGAGCGTCTGATTAATGGGAACGCCAAGAATCTCGCCAAAACTGGAAAAACCGGCGGCGGGTAATCCTTTAAAGAAATGCGCATTGTGTAAATGCGCTTCACTGCCCAGGCGCCGCAAAATACAGTCATTCATCAGAATAGCCGCCGGTTTACCCAGCCCGGTAATAAAGTTTTTCCAGTCATGCAGTGTTGCTTGCTTAAAGTCGGTCTCTTCGAGTAAATGCAGACGATCGCCAAATTCCAGATCACAGAAAAAATGAACCCCTTGCGCATCGATTTTGGCGACGGAACGAATGAAATATTCGTCGCCGACTTTAACGCCAAACGTAAGCCCTTTTAGTTTCTCTGCCACATGTTGCTCATCACACTGCAGGAGATCCGCCAGAACAGCGATAAATGGCTTCTGTTCCCCCTGCTCGTTAAAGACAGACGTCACAGTGCGAGCGACCGGATCGGCCTGAGCAATCAGCCAGCTTTTATTGCGTGGTTTAAAGTTCTGGCTCTTGAAAGGCGCGAAGGATTTTCCCGCTGCCATTTTGCAAAATATAATCACTGCCTTACCCTGCAGCATTTTCCCATCCACGCTTATCCATGTACCGTCGAAGGTGAGTTTGCCACCTGCCGAACCGCCGATAGCCAGGCAGGGAAAACGCCCGCAATTATACCAGGCCTGCATCAGAAACCCTTCGGAAGCAGAAAGACCATCACAGTAAACCATGGCAAACGTGCGATCAGGTGAGAGCGGCATACGCACTTGTAACCGCTCCAGTTCGTTCTGGATGGCAATGATGCGGTCTGTGGCTGTGTGCGTATCTTTGACATGTAAATCAACAATATGTGTTTCGTGCCCGGCAATAAGTGTTTTGGGCAACATTAACCAGCTGCCCTGTTGCCCCGCCGCATCACAGTAGGTCGTCTCGCGACAGCTACTGCTCAGCGCGCCACTGGAAGAGAGCGTAATAACCGTTAAGTCCGGAGAAGAAAACCGCTGCCACGCCTGGCTTACGCTTGAATAGTCAGCGCCAGGGGGAACGAATGTCATGAGAATACCACTGGCTTTGTTGCATACACCCGCTGCCGATAATGACTGAGGCATATTCTGGCAATCATAGGTACCATTCGCAGGTTGCGAGCCGCTGCGACCAAACGGTGCGGTTAAAAACCTTTTCGCCATAGATAACATATTTCACCTTTTTGCATTATTAGAACATTTATAGGGTGGAGCGTCTGGTGAATTTATGGAACTTAGCAGGCTATACATCCAGTCTTGCTTTTTACAGCGCCGGGAAATTCCACGAATATATTTTGATCACAGAGTAATTATCGTCATAGCATATGAAACCTTTAACGCATCCAGATAATACCCTTGTCTTTGGTTGTGCAACTTATGCTTAAAAATCAATAACTAATAAAATGAGACTTTCGTATCATAATTATCTGCGTAGAAATTATATTAATAATGTGATGCAACGCATAAATCACGGCAAATAATAGAATTACTGCCTGAGTGATAACAAATTCATTTATTTTTTTCAGTTATTATGGAAGGAATACTCATAATTGAACGTGTTTCATGCCATCTGTGAGTTGTTGAAATTCGTGTCGCTCAGATAAATGAGAGAAGGAGTATGCATAAAAAGATCGGCTATTCTGACCGTCTCTTGCCAGAACATGACGGCAAACAGCCCCCAAAGACGATAAAAGAGCGTCTTGTCAGATGAAAAACGTTACGTTTTAAATGGAGTAGCGGCAGGGTATCTGCCGCTACTATGCGCGATGCGCGACCGCCGTTTTAAACGCCTTTGCGCTTAGGCAGCGTTTTCAACAGATCCTCAGGGCTGACCGATGCCACAACACTCCCTGCCAGCGGCATCTTCAGAATGTGATTTTTGGTTTTCCCGACCACGTGCATCTCGCAGGGTCGGCAATCAAATTTCAGGGTCAGTACCTCGTCGCCGTGTACCAGTTGCATGGGAGTCGCCTTCCAGCTTTTGATATTCCCTTTGGCCTGCTTCGGACACAGGTTAAAGGCAAAGCGCAGGCAGTGCTTGGTGATCATCACCGGCACATCGCCCTTCTCTTCATGCATTTCATATGCGCCATCAATCAGTTGTACGCCGAAACGCTGGTAGAACTCACGCGCTTTATGGTTGTAAACGTTCGCCAGGAAGGTCAGATGGGTATCAGGATAGACCGGAGCCGGATCAGAAACGGCTTTACGGCTGCCACGCTGGTAATTCGCCAGACGCGCCTCATCAAGCATCTCAACAGTTTCGCGACGAAATGAATTTAACACGCTATTCGGCACAAATAAGGCACCCGGCAAGTTGATATCAATATCACGAGCGTAATAGATCGTTTGCCCCAGTTTTGCCACACCCTCTTTCAGGCTATTGATCGCTTTTTCCGCGTTGTTCGCCTCGTCAAATTGCCCGTCGAGAGTATGGGTCACGCTAACCCCATCTTCACTGGTCAGGGTCAGTACCAGTTGTTCCTGCCAGCCGCCGACTTCAATATCCACCGCGATGCGACGTTCACTGGATGTTTTGGTCAGTGCCTGCTGCCAGTTGTGGTCCAGGTTACGGTTCAGCGGATGGTGCGGGCGAACTTTATACATCTCCGCAGGCATTTCGTTCGGCCAGACGCGGTAGCGGTTTTCTCCGGTTTTTTCTACCGTATTGGCGCGAAAACCGACAACGTCACGCTTGATGAGCACGTTCAGGCCATCGCCATTTGCCAGCGGTTCGCTGGCGTCAACGTCCAGATACTCTTTGGTCACTTTCAGAACTTCACCGACCGGCAGACCGATAAATTTTGGTGAATCAAACGCGCCGATATCACCTTTACGAGCGTTCACAAAATAGTCGGTGCTACCGCGATGGAAGGTTTTATCGGTGGAAGGGATAAAGAAATGTTCCGTTCGTCCTGCCGATGCGCGCGCCAGATCGCCGCGATCTTCAATAATCGCATCCAGCATCTGACGATAGTGCGCAGTAATGTTTTTCACATAGCTCATGTCCTTGTAGCGCCCTTCAATCTTGAAGGAGCGCACACCGGCATCAATTAACGCACCAAGATTGGCAGTCTGGTCGTTATCTTTCATCGACAGCAGATGTTTTTCGTAGGCTACAACGCGCCCCTGATCATCTTTCAGGGTATAGGGTAGTCGGCAGGCCTGTGAACAGTCACCGCGGTTAGCGCTGCGCCCCGTCTGAGCGTGAGAAATATAGCACTGCCCGGAATAGGCCACGCAGAGCGCGCCATGAATAAAGAACTCAATGGTGGCATCAGTACAGGCGTGAATATCGCGGATCTGCTGCAGGTTCAGTTCACGCGCCAGCACAATCTGGCTGAAACCAACATCAGAGAGAAACTTCGCCTTTTCTACACTACGGATGTCACACTGCGTACTGGCATGCAGCTCAATCGGCGGGATATCGAGTTGCATGATGCCCATATCCTGCACAATCAGGGCATCAACCCCGGTTTCGTACAGATCGGTAATCAGACGCTGAGCAGGTTCCAGCTCATCATCATGCAGAATGGTATTGAGCGTGATAAACACTTTCGCGCCATAGCGATGAGCAAACGGAACGAGGCTGGCAATATCCTGCAGGCTGTTGCTGGCGTTATGGCGGGCACCGAACCCCGGGCCGCCGATATAGACCGCGTCCGCACCGTGCAAGATGGCTTCGCGAGCGATCGCGGTGTCACGGGCAGGGCTTAAGAGTTCAAGATGATGGGGTTGCAGGCGCATACAATCGTCGTTATCCATTATGTGCAAAATGGCGGCTATTGTAGTCACATCCCCGTCTTTTCACCACCTGTGGCGAAAGCCAATTTCCATCCGGCGGCAAAGCATTGATGAAATTGCTATTTTCCAGTCGCAACGATGCAGGTTAAGTTAATCACCATTACGCGAAAGCTTTCAAATGGCGTCACGGTGGCAACTGCGAGCTTACAGCGGTAAGTGGCACGGATAGCCAGCAGCAGCCAGCAAAGAGGCCGTTTGAAAGGTGACGCGTAATTCGGACATTCCTCGTCACGTTGTACGTTGTTGTTTACTCGTCGTCGTTCTTTGCCGCAAGCTTGCTTGCGGTTTTTTCTTTTGGGTAGTGGATAAGCGAGTGGAAATGGGCGCTCTGCGCTGAGCTATTACGATAGGCGTGGGGGCGGTCACCGGCGAAACGAATCCCACCGCCTGCCGTCAGGGTTCGCCACTGCCCTTCAATGCACATATCCAGCATCCCGCCAATCACTACTACGTGCTCAATGACCCCCTGCTCATGTGGCGTTGACTCGCTAAGAGCGCCTGGCGCCAGAATTATCGAGAAGAGATCAAAATGCAATGCTTCATCCCAGGGGAAAAGCGGGGTAACCACCATGGCCTGCTGCTGTGGATCGAAAGAATGGGGCGTTTCGCTTTCCGATGGCGCAATAAAGGATGAAAACGGTACATTGAGGCCCGTGGCGATTTTCCACAGTGTCGCCACCGTGGGGCTGGACTCATTGCGTTCAATTTGCCCGAGCATCGCTTTCGACACGCCCGTTTCGTCGGCCAGGCGGGAAAGACTCCAGCCACGCGCCTGGCGAAGATTTTTTAAGGTGCTCGCCAGATAATGAGTTAGATCCATATTTTCTCCTGTCAGTCTCGCTGTGCATACTTGTACGCTATAGCGCACGATGGTACATTGTCTGGACGCTATAACGCACAAGGGCATATCATGCGCGCTCACGTATTTCCTTTTACCACTCTTCTGGCAGGTTTTGTGGCCGTCCTGGTCGGCTATGCCAGTTCCGCTGCTATCATCTGGCAGGCCGCTGCCGCAGCGGGGGCCAGCGCTCCGCAAATTGCCGGCTGGATGACGGCGCTCGGTGCAGCCATGGGTATCAGCACAATAGCGCTGTCACTGTGGTACCGCATGCCGGTGCTGACCGCCTGGTCTACGCCCGGCGCCGCATTGCTGGCAACAAGCTTACAAGGATTAACCCTTGCTGAGACCATCGGCGTGTTCATTTTCGCTAATGCGCTGATTGTGCTCTGCGGTGTCACCGGACTGTTCGCCCGGTTGATGAAAATTATTCCGCATACCCTCGCGGCAGCGATGCTCGCCGGGATCCTGTTGCGTTTCGGTTTGCAGGCGTTTCGCAACGTTGAAGGCCATTTTGTGCTGTGCGGCAGTATGCTACTGGCCTGGCTGGTCTGTAAAGCCCTCGCCCCACGCTATGCCATTGTGGCGACACTGATAGCTGGCGCGCTGGTCGCCTGGCTTAGCGGCGATGTTGTCACGGCGAAACTGGACTTTGCGTTTGTGATGCCGGAATTTACCCGTCCGGTCTTCAACTGGACATCGCTTATCAGTATCGGTATTCCCTTTTTTCTCGCTACGATGGCGTCGCAAAATGCGCCTGGCTTCGCCACGATGCAAGCTGCGGGTTATCGGGCACCTGTGTCGTCACTGATTATTACTACCGGGGGGCTGGCGCTGCTTCTCTCGCCGTTTGGGGTTTTCTCAATTTGCATCGCCGCTATTACAGCGGCAATTTGCCAGAGCCCGGATGCCCACCCCGACGCCGCGCAACGCTGGAAGGCCGCGGTGGCTGCAGGTGCTTTCTATCTGTTAGCAGGCGTATTTGGCGGCTCTATCACCGCATTGCTGGCGACCTTACCGCTGAGCTGGATCCAGACGCTGGCAGGTCTTGCGTTACTTGGCACGATCGGCGGCAGCCTGTTCCAGGCTCTGTCACAAGAACAAGAACGTGACGCCGCTATCGTGACGTTTCTGGTCACCGCCAGCGGCGTCACGCTGCTCGGTGTGGGGTCAGCCTTCTGGGGGCTGGTTGCCGGTGGTATCTGTTATGCCGTGCTGTCACTGGTTCGCCGCGCGTAGTTGCGACGGCGTCATGCCAAAAACAGCCCGGAAACGATTGCTGAAATGGCTGGCAGAACTGAAACCGCAAGCCATGGCGATTGTGGTCAGCGGAAGTTCGGTATTTAACAATTGCGCTTTCGCCTGTGCCATCCGGCGCCGCATCACATACTGATGCGGTGCAACCCCCATTGACTGGTGGAACATACGCGCAAAATGGTACTCACTTAACGCCGCCTGCGCCGCCAGATCGCTCAGCAATAGCGGCTGGGCCAGATTCGCCTCTATCCAGTCCAGCACCTGGCGCAACACCACCGGCGCAAGACCGCCTTTAACCGTGGGTAAACGCCACTGCACATTACTGTAATGCTGAATAAGATGGGTGAGAAGCAGCGTTGAAGCAGTGCTCAGGGTGAGATGATTCGCCTGCTGGTGCCAGTCGCTGCCAAGAAGGAACTGGCGATAGAGAGTGGTAATGCGCTCATCCTGGGCGAATGTTTTCTCATCAAGGGTAAACGACGCCGGACTGCGATCCCAAATCTTCTCCCCTATATCCCGCAGGTGTTCGTCAGTGCAATAAAGATGCACGAACGACAAATCATCACGGATATCCCAACTGGACTCGCTCTCTTTCGGCATCAGGCAAAACCGGTCCGGCCCGCCGCCATTTTTCCAGCCTTGCGATGTTTTATGATAGCTCTCGTAGCCATCGGCAATGTACAGACTGAGGGTGTGATGATCGCAATACTGGGTAATGTTATCGCGCTTGTTAGACCATACCGCCAGTTGAATACCAGAATGCAGCGCAACCGAGTCATGCAAAACGGCATTGTGATGTTGAAGATTTTCGAAGGCTTTATATACAGTCATGGACGCAATTAACAAAAATGTCACCAGAATCTCAGTCTATAAATTGCCTCTACCCGATACCAGTGTTTCGCCAAAAAAGCGCAAGAATTTGCAAGTGACCAACGGATATATGCAAGCCGTAGGGGGATTTTTTGACAAGACTGGAAACCTGTTGGCATAACGGGGATTGCAATGAACATTTTTTTATATTGTCTGGTGGTTGTGATATGGGGCACGACATGGATTGCTATATTTCTGCAACAGGGTCCGGTCGCGGCACCGGTCTCCATTTTTTGGCGTTTTGCGCTTGCTTCACTCACCATGATGGCGGTGTTAATTACCCTCGGGCGACTGCGCAAACTTGCCCTGCGGGATCATCTTTTTTGCATCCTGCAAGGATGCTGTGTTTTTGGCTTCAACTTTCTCTGTTTTTACACCGCTGCCGCGTGGATTAACACCGGGCTGGAGTCGGTAATTTTCTCAATGGCCGTATTGTTTAATGCGGTTAACAGTTTTCTCTTTTTCGGTCAAAAGCCCCCTTCGCGCTTCTATCCTGCGGCGATTCTGGGGCTGACGGGGATAGTGACGCTATTCTGGGATGATTTGCTGGCAAGCGGTCTGAACAGCACTCTGTTACTGGGCATTGGTCTTTCGATGCTGGGCACATTTGGTTTTTCCCTGGGCAATATGATCAGCATGCGCCACCAGCGTAAAGGGCTGGAAACCATGACCACCAATGCCTGGGCGATGCTGTATGGGATGATACTTATGGGTGCTATTGCGCTGTTCCGTGGTGACGATTTCACCCCGGAATGGACTTTCAGCTATCTGGGCGCGCTGATTTATCTCGCCCTCTTTGGTTCGGTCATTGCCTTTGGCGCCTATTTCACCCTGATTGGCCGTATCGGCGCCAGTAATGCTGCCTACAGCACCCTGCTGTTTCCCCTTGTGGCGCTGAGTATTTCAACGGTCTATGAAGGCTATGTCTGGCATATAAATGGAATTGTTGGGCTGCTGCTGATCCTGACGGGAAATTTAGTGATGTTTTCGCGACCAGGTACGCTGTCGTTCAGACGGAAGTTAGCCTGAGAAGAAGCGCCATCCGTCAGGATGGCGCAGGGATTTTTATTTTTTGGAAAAATCAAACATGGTGGCATCTGTCGCCATGTTATCAATGACCTGCTTAAGCGTATCCACCGTCATCGGCGCGTTGGCATTGCTCAGGCTTTTACCCTCGCCCTGACGCACCACTTTAATAACCGGTTTATTGGTTTGCGCGTCAATCAGCTCACCTTCGAAATAGAGATGCGTATCCATGGTACGGTGCCCTGTAGCTGCCTGCGTACCCGCAATCACCATCGCAACCGGAACCACTTCATAGAACTGCAGGCCTTGCTTGCTGCTGTCAACACCGGTAATGGCGCCACGGAAAATCAGACTATGCTCACCAGGAGAGGTCACCAGCGGTTTACGCTGTGCGGCCGCTGCTTTCAATTTGGTATTCGTATAGGTCAACAGTCCGTCGAGGGTTTGCTGACTCACCTGGCTGGTCGGTTTTGCCACCGGATAATAGGTCACCGGATGGTAGACAATACTGTCGTATTTACTCAGATCAAATGAAGGATCAACCCAGCGCAATACGGGTTTACCACTTGCGGACGTTGTTTGTTGTAAGTTGGAATAATCTTTTAAGAAGCCGGAATATTGTTCGGGTTGAGTTACTTTTGACGCACAGCCTGATAAAACAAGCAGGCCGCTAAGCACGGCAACTTTAAATACAGTACGCATGGAAGGTCCCTTTGAGTTTATATATGCACTAAAAGTTATAGCAAACAACCGACTACAGCGATGGAGGAAAAAAGCTGCCGGGGTCAAAATTCAGAAAAAAAAATATTAACAGCCCGAATAAACCACCCTGGCGCCGGTGCATAACACCGGCGCATTGGTTTATTTATTGATATCGACCTGGTAGAAAATATGCTTCCCGAACGGATCGACTTCATAGCCTTTCACATTATTACGTACCGGTTCGAAAATAGTTGAGTGCGCAATCATTACCGCAGGTATTTGATCATGCATCATCTGCTGGGCCTCTTTATACAGCGCCACGCGTTTGTCGTGATCGGTAATGGTTTTCGCTTCGGCGATAATCTTATCGAACGGCTGATAACACCATTTCGACGAGTTAGAACCGCCATTAGCAGACTGACAGGTAAACAGCGGGCCAAAGAAGTTATCCGGATCGCCGGTGGCCGTTGTCCACCCCATCAGCGCTGCCTGATGCTCGCCACCTTTCACCCTTTTTAAATACTCCCCCCACTCATACGTGACAATTTTCGCATTGACCCCTACTTTCGCCCAGTCGGCCTGAATCATCTCGGCCATGCGTTTTGCATTCGGGTTATAGGGTCGCTGAACCGGCATCGCCCACAAATCAATTGTGGTTCCCTCTGGCAGTCCCGCTTCTTTCAATAACGCTTTGGCTTTTTGCGGATCGTAAGGGTAATCCTGCAATTCGCTGTCCGCGCTCCAGACGCCTGGTGGCAGGAGGTTTTTCGCGGCGGTTCCGGTGCCCTGGAAAACCGCATTAATAATGGCTGGTTTATTGATGGCCATCGCCAGTGCCTGGCGTACTTTGACGTTATCAAGCGGTGCTTTTTGCGTGTTAAAAGCGAGGAAACCGGTATTCAACCCCGATTTACTCATTAGCGTAATATCTTTGTTTTCTTTCAGCCGCGGCAAATCCGCCGGGTTCGGGAATGGCATCACCTGACACTCATTTTTTTCAAGCTTGGCAAGGCGCACCGAGGCATCCGGAGTAATGCTGAATACCAGACGGTCGATTTTCGCTTTGCCCTGCCAATATTCCGGGAAGGCGGTAAACAGGATGCGCGAATCTTTCTGGTACTGCGCAAGTTTGAACGGACCGGTACCAATCGGCTCCATATCCACCCGCTCCGGCGTTCCGGCTTTTAACATCGCATCGGCGTATTCGGCCGATAAAATAGAGGCGAAATACCAGGCCAGATCCGGCACAAAAGGCGCTTCCGGATGCGCCAGCGTAAAGCGCACGGTATTGTCGTCCACTTTGTCGATAGCGGTAATCAGCTTACCAAACTCCAGACTCTCGAAATTGGAGTAGTTGCCGTTAGAGACGTTATGGTAAGGATGCTGCGGGTCTTTTTGCCGCATGAAAGAGAAAATGACGTCGTCGGCATTAAAATCACGCGTTGGAGTAAAGTACTTATTGCTCTGAAATTTCACGCCTTTGCGCAGGTGGAAAGTGTACACCTTGCCATCTTCGCTGACCTCCCAGCTCTCGGCCAGACCAGGCTGAAGTTCGGTCGTACCGGCTTTAAAATCGACGAGCCGGTTATAAACCGGAACCGCGCTGGCGTCGACGCTGGTTCCCGAGGTATAGAGTTGCGGGTTGAAATTCTCCGGCGATCCTTCTGAACAGTAGACCAGTGTTTTTGCTGCCACAGAGGAACTCACTGCCAGGGCCAGCAAGGCCACTGCAACTGTTGTCTGTCTTCTAGTCATAGATTTTCCTGTCGTTTTCTTTCCATGTGCCAATTAGTGCTTGTTGTTTGCGCTTTCATAAATAACATTAAAGTCATATTGCAAGCACCTGATAAGTCAAATAAAGAAGGAATCACTATGACATCGCCCCTCGCCAGTCAATTAACGCAACGCTTCTTTCGCTATCTTGCCATCACCAGTCAAAGCGATGCTGCCGCCACGACACTACCGACCACACCCGGACAGTTCGACATGGCCCGGACACTGGCGCAAGAGCTGCAAACGCTGGGCCTGGATGAGATTACTCTCGATGAGCACGCCACGGTAACGGCGGTGAAAAAAGGCACGGTGCCGGGCGCGCCGCGTATTGGTTTTATCACTCATATCGATACCGTAGACGTGGGTTTGTCGCCGGATATTCATCCGCAAATTCTGCGTTTTCAGGGGGAAGATCTCTGTCTGAATGCTGAGAAAGAGATCTGGCTACGGGTAGCGGAGCACCCGGAAATACAGGCCTACCCCGGTGAAGATATCATTTTTAGCGATGGCACCAGCGTACTGGGCGCAGACAACAAAGCCGCTGTCACGGTGGTGATGACCTTGCTGGAAAACCTGACGCCTGAGCAACAATACGGCGATATCGTCGTGGCGTTTGTTCCGGATGAAGAAGTGGGTTTGCGTGGGGCGAAGGCGCTGGATTTGAAACGTTTTGATGTCGATTTCGCCTGGACTATCGACTGCTGCGAAAAAGGCGAGATTGTGTTTGAAAACTTCAATGCCGCCTCAGCGTCTATCCATTTTACCGGTGTCACCGCGCATCCGATGTCAGCAAAAGGCGTGCTGGTTAACCCGCTGCTGATGGCTATGGATTACATCAGCCATTTTGACCGCCAGCAAACACCGGAACACACCGAAGGTCGCGAGGGTTATGTCTGGTTTAACGGAATGGAAGCCGTTCAGGGTCATGCCCATCTTAGCGCCAGCATCCGTGACTTTGATAAAGAGAGCTTTGAACGCAGAAAACAGCAGATTGCTGATGTCGCCAAAAAAATCGCCGCTCAGTACCCCACCGCCAAAGTGGAGTACAGCATCAGCGATATTTACAGCAATATCAGTAACGCCATCGGCGAAGACAAGCGTGCGATTGATTTACTGTTCGAAGCCATGAAAACGCTTGGTATCACGCCCAAACCCACCCCCATGCGCGGCGGCACAGACGGCGCAGCGCTGTCCGCAAAAGGGTTACTAACCCCGAACTTCTTTACCGGCGCGCACAATTTTCATTCGCAATTTGAGTTTCTGCCGGTGAAGTCGTTCGAGGCTTCGTACCAGGTCGCGTTGCAACTGTGCCTGCTGGCGGCGCGTTAGGCTTTACGCGCCAGTAAGGTTGCAAAACGCAGTTTAATGCGATTGCCATTGGCGTCGGTGCGATGCAACTCACCGACGTCTTCATTGTATTTCTCCAGTTCCCAGCCAGCGTAATAGTTTCGCAATTCATCCTCTTTAAAGGCAAACGGGAAACCAACGGTGCACGGGAAATCGGCCGTATCCATTGCCGCCACGATCAGGTTATAGCCTCCCGGTTTCGTGCAGCGCTGCATATTGGCGATTAAACCCGGAATGGTTTGCGGTTCAAGAAACATCAGCACCACGGTTGAGAGAATAAAATCGTATTCGCCTTCAAAACTGAGTGCGTTCAAATCCACAACGGCAGTTTGCAGGTTGTTAAGCCCTTCGGCCTGACGAATAGTCTCAATATTATTGATGCTGGCAGCATTCTTATCCCATGCCGTCACATCAAACCCGTTGGCCGCCAGATAGAGGCTGTTTCGCCCGTTACCACAGCCCAGATCCAGTGTCTTACCCGCTTTAACAAACTGCATTGCATGCAGCACATCGGAATGGGTGCGGGTTAGTCCATATTTTTCAGTAAAATAGAGGTCGTCAAACGTGGTCATTGTTGTTCCTTAATTTTTCATGTAAAGCGCACAACTTTTAAGTTGTATTTAAAATGCATTTTATGTTTTTTCATTCTGGATAGCCAGTATCGCAAAGTTTGCTACGTTTATCGTGGGGAATAAACGGAAGCAAACAATGAATAAATACCGACTCAGTGATGAGCGCCGTGCGTTCAGTTATCAGATTAACGGCGAAAAACAGAAGGTCTCGCTGCGCCAGATTATTGCGTTGCGCGATTTTAGTGATGTGACAGCAGGCACTGCCGGCGGCTGGGTGGATGATGAAAACACCCTGTCACAGGAAGGAGATTGCTGGATTTATGATGTGAACAGCATGGTATTTGCCAACAGTCATGTGCGCGACGACGCTCGCCTGACACAACCTTGTCTTGTCTGCCATGAGGTTGAAATTAGCGGTAACAGCTGGGTTGATGCGGCTGAGATTAGCCATGGCGCGGTATTAAGTGACAACGTCACGGTGCAAACCTCTACCGTACGCGGTGCCTGCCATCTGTTCGGCAATGCACGTATTTTACACGGCTGCGAAATCATCGCGGCCAGGGGGCTTACCCCGGATAACCAACAAATACTGCAAATCTATGACCGCGCCACGGTCACCCATTCGCGCGTGGTCCATCAGGCGCAAATTTACGGCGATGCCATCGTTAAGTTCGCGTTTATTGAACATCGTGCCGAGGTGTTTGATTTCGCTTTGCTGGAAGGCAATGAGCAAAATGATGTCTGGGTGTGCGACTGTGCCAAAGTTTACGGTAAAGCACGAGTTGTGGCGGGAAATGAAGAGGATGCCATCCCTACTCTACGTTATAGCGCTCAGGTTGCGGAAAATGCGACGATCGAGGGCAACTGCGTACTCAAACATCACGTCCTTGTCGGTGGCAATGCAAAGTTAATCGGTGGCCCGATTCTGCTTGATGAAAAAGTCGTTATTCAGGGAAATGCCCGTATTAAAGGCAATGTGCTGATCGAGCATCATATTGAAATCACCGATGATGCGGTAGTGGAGGCGCCAGAAGGCGAAAGTATTCTGTTGCGTGGTCAGAAGGTAATTAATGGCGCGCAATATATAACCCGCACGCCATTAGCCGGACTGCTATAAAAGGGGATCAATAATCCGGCCGTAAATATTCTGATCATGAAAACTGCCGTTGAGGAACTCCGCCTGGCGCAGACAGCCTTCGAGGATAAAACCGTTACGCAGTGCGACGCGGTTACTTGCTTCATTCGCCACGCGGCATTTAATGACGAAACGACGAACATCGCCCCGATGCGCGTAAAAAGTCATAAACGCCTGCAGGCAGGTGGAGAGGATCCCCTTTCCTTCTTTGTCTTTATCGAGCCAGTAACCGATATAGCCGGTTTTGTTGGTTGGCTCGACGGAGTTGAAGGAGAGCACACCCACCAGCACGTTATCTTCGAGGATCAGGAACATTTTGGCGTAGCCGCGCTGATGCAGGACGATGTTGCTTTGTGCGGTTTGCCGGGTCTGGTCAACCGAGCGGACATGCTGCGGCCAGTCCAGAAAGTGCTGCAACCATTCGCGGTTTTTAACGATCAGTTGGTGCAGATCGTGAACAAAACGCTCATTAATGGCATGCAGCGCCAGGTGGTCGTTGACAACGATCAGGCTGTCGGTGGATTCCATAACATCTCCTCTTATCAGAACCTCCCTCCTTGAGGGAGGTTGCCGATTTAGCGCATGATGCGATCATCCACGTAGTTGCGTTTATCCGGCGCAGGCGGAAAGTACTGATACAACCAGGTCTCGCTGATCGCATCTCCCTGACAGCGCAGGAAGAGACGCATTTCAACCGGGTCAGTGGAACCGGACGTTGGGTACCAGTCAAACAGTATACGGTAGCCGTCGAAAGGCTCAACATAGAGAATTTCAACCTGTTTAGCTTCTCCATTCGACAAGGTGATAACCGGTTCGATCCCCTTCGGCGCAGCGGCTTTCAGATCGCCGCCAACAAAATCAATAGCGAAACGACGGGCCCATTTTTCCGGGTAATGTTCGCCCGGTGCCCACCCTTCCGGGAAGCCACCCATACCGGTACGGGTGGCATAGACACGCGCCAGCGGCGAACGTACAGGCGGCATAGCGCTCCAGTACAGACGATACTGGAAAGCCAGCTCGTCACCCGCACGAACCGGTTTCTCCGGCTGCCAGAAGCAGACCACGTTATCCAGAGTTTCCCCCGTAGTCGGGATCTCCATTAATCCGACGCTGCCTTTGCCCCACTGGTTACGTGGTTCGACCCACAGGCTTGGGCGTTTGTTATACCAGCCCATTACGTCCTGATAATGAGAGAAATCGCGGTCAAGTTGCAGTAAGCCAAAGCCTTTCGGATTGTTGTCCAAAAAGGCGTTGAATTGCAGTTTCTGCGGATTATTCAGGGGACGGCAAATCCACTCCCCGTTGCCGCGCCACATGGCCAGACGGTCGGAGTCATGAATCTGTGGATGAATGGTATCGCAGACGCGGCGTTCATTATTGCCGCAGCTGAACATACTGGTCATCGGCGCGATACCCAGCTGCTTAATGTCTTTACGCGCATACAGGTGGTTATCCACTTCCATGATCACCTGACTCTGTTCACAGTGGATCACGAATTTGTATGCCCCGGTCAGGCTTGGGCTGTCCAGCAGCGTATAGACCGTAAATGAGGTATCAGAGGCTTTCGCGGTTTCAAACCAGAACGCGGTGAAGTCCGGGAACTCTTCCGGTGTGTCCGTAAAGGTGTCGATTGCCGCACCACGTGCTGAAAGTCCGTACTGGTAAGTGCTGTCTACCGCACGGAAATAGCTGGCCCCGAGGAAAGAGACGATATCGCGGCGTGCCAGTTCAGGCGCTTTAAAGGCGCGGAACCCGGCAAACCCCAGATCGCTCTGCCCTTCAAGCTGCTTCGTGTCGACACCCGCATCATGGTAGTTAAACAATTCAGGACGGAAATGAATTTCGCGCGCCTGTTGGGTTGACGGATCAAGCGAGAACATGCGCACACGGCGACGGAAACCCATCCCCATATGGAAAAACTGCACGTCCAACTGACGGCCTTCAACATTGTTCCACAATGAATGCTGCGCATCGTACTGAATGGCGTTGTAGGCCTGAGGGGTCATGTTAGCGAGCGTATCCGGCAGTGGACGCGGCGCACCGCCCCACGGCTGTTGCGCCAGGTCATGTGCCATGGACTGCAAGACGGAAAAATCGAAACGACGACTCTGACCATCGGCGATATCGGAATCTGCAGCAAACGCCGCACGGGAGAACAGAGAAGCAAAGCCGGAAGTCCCGTACACTGCGGCCAGCGCCATTGATGACTTAATGAAACGTCTGCGGTTCATGCCTGATAATACGTCCTTATGATCGTGAGAAGCAGTTTTGTTCAAAACAAAACCACGGCAAAAGCTAACAGTTATGACCGCACACTCTAGACAAAATTGATTGAGAATCCAATTGTTGGCGGGTGATATTCTGCGCAAAGCAGGAAATATTTTTGTCGATGGGATCGACCTGAAAACTGTGTAAAGAAAGGTAGGATTTTTTGCTGCGCGGAAAATATCCCGTTACGTTGCTAAATGCATCGCTGTCCTTTTTCGCACCAGGTCATATTTAAAGTATGACCACACGAAAGCAGTGAAGAGAGGCAGAGACAAGGGATACACGGTGAGTTCTGATATAAAAAGACCCCATCCGGACATCGACGGTTGGGGTCAGAAAAGATTGGCTTGTTATTTAGCGCTGACGCTCACATCAATACCCGGGAAATATTTCTCCGCCAGGGTTTTGATGGTGCCGTCGGCACGAACTTTATCAATTGCGGCGTCGAGTTGTTTTTTGGTGGCCTCGTCACCTTTACGCAACCCAAAACCGATGCCACTGCCGAGGATCGTATCGTCAGATACCGGTTTGCCAATGAAGCCAAAGCCTTTGCCCTGCGGTTTACTCAGGAAACCTGCCTGCCCGGCCGCCGACATGACCAGCGAGGCGTCAATGCGGCCATTTAGCAAATCACCCCATGCCATATTCTGATCTTTATAAGACACCACGGTGACACCGTGCTTCTCCCAGTGCTCTTTTGCATACGTTTCCTGAATGGAACCCTGCAATACGCCGATAGTTTTGCCTTTCAGACCTTCAGCCGTCGCTTCCATACCATCACCCGATTTGCCTACTAACTGAGACGGAATGCGGTAGATAGGTTGGGTAAAATCAATGCTCTGACGGCGCTGCTCGGTGATATTCATCGCTGAATTGATTGCGTCAAATTTTTTCGCAACCAGGCCCGGGATAAGCGCATCAAACGAGGTTTCAACCCAGGTACATTTCAGCGCTGCGGCTTTACAGATGGCATTGCCCAGTTCGATATCAAAGCCTTCAAGTTGACCGGAAGCATTGCGGCTTTCAAACGGCGGATATTCCGCTTCCAGACCATAGCGTAACTGGGTTGCTGCGAAAGAAGATAATGAGCAAAGCATGCCCATGCCCAGAAAGAGTGCTTTCAATTTCACAATTAACGCTCCTTAGCGTGGCTTAACATGACACAGGGCCTGCGCGCCTGCTCTGAGTGTGGCCTCATCTTTGGCAAAAGAGAGGCGAATCAATTTGTTATCAGTACCATCAGTGTAAAACGCCGATAACGGAATGGTGGCAACGCCGTAATCGGTAATTAATCTTTTCACCATCTCGCTGTCGCTCTCGTCGCTGAAATGGCTGTAATCCGCCAGCAAGAAGAACGAGCCTGCGCTCGGTAATAAACGAAATGGCGACTCTGCCAGCAGGGTTTGCAACAGGTCGCGTTTGCGCTGATAGAACGCCGACAGTGACAGCCAGGTCTGGGGATCCGTCATATGCTCGGCAAAAGCGTACTGCATTGGCGTATCGGCGGAAAACATTAAAAACTGATGGACTTTCATAATCTCATCCATCAACTCAGATGGTGCGACGCAATAACCCACGCGCCAGCCCGTCACATGATAGGTCTTACCGAAGGATGAGATAATCACGCTGCGCTCCGCAAGCTGCGGATGGGTCGCCATGCCGTGGTGCGGCTGATTGTCAAAGACCACGTGTTCGTACACTTCATCAGAGAGAATCACGATATCCGTATTACGCGTCAACGCCGCCAGTTGTTGCAGATCGTCAGCAGAGAAGACCTGACCGCTTGGATTATGCGGCGTATTAATGATGATCATGCGCGTGCGGGGAGTGATGGCCGCGCGGACTTCATCCCAGTTCACCGCAAAATCGGGGACAGTGAGTTTAATGGCGATGGGCGTCGCCCCCTGCAGGCGGACAATGGGTGCATAGCTGTCAAACGACGGCTCGAAATAGATAACCTCATCGCCCGGATGGACCAGACCACTGATGGCCGAATAGAGTCCTTCACTGGCGCTGGCGGTAATCAGTATTTCACTGTCCACGTCATACTGCGTGCCGTAGAGGTCAATAATTTTCTCAGCAATGCGCGCTTTGAGCGGACGTAAACCCGTCATCGGGGCGTACTGGTTATGATCGGCCTGCATCGCCCTGGTTACGCCGGAGATCAGCTGCGGGTCGCAGGAAAAATTGGGCGCGCCCTGAGAAAGGTTAATCGCATTGTGCTGTGCGGAAAGCTGACCAATAACGGTAAAAATGGTCGTACCCACGTCGGGTAATTTTGAGCGGGTTTTCACCGGTGTACGCAGAGTCATTCTCAATCCTTTCTCATTAAAAGTGCATAACCATTCAAATAAAAGCGCATTGAGTCCACAATCGATTTGTTGTCATAATAGCTATGAATAAATTGCATAGCTGGAGTCGCCATGCCAAACCGTACGTTGCCATTAAACGCTATTGACGCTTTTCTGGTCACAGCCCGCCATTTAAACCTCACGCATGCCGCAAAAGAGCTATGTCTGACGCAGGGCGCGGTAAGCCGTAAGATTGCTTCGCTGGAAACATGGTTTGGTTTCCCGCTATTTGAGCGTCATGCCAGAGGTTTGCGGTTATCGCCTCAGGGCAGCGCTCTGCTACCGGAATTACGCTCGGCGTTTGAGCATCTGCAAACCCTTGCCGCACAGGCGCGGGCACAACAAAAGGTGGTTCGCCTGAAAGCGCCGACGTGTGCGATGCGCTGGCTGGTTCCACGACTTATCCAGCTTGAGAAAACGTGCCCTGACTTGCAGGTGGCATTGACGACCACCACTGATCATGGCGTTAACTTCAAAACTGAGCCGTATGATGCGGCCATCGTTTTTGGAACCCATTTCAGCGCGGGTGACCTGCTGTTTGATGAAGCGCTGACCCCGGTAATGAGTACGCAATTGATGGCTGATGAAACGCTGAGTAATTTGACGTTTCTGCATCCGACCAGAGATAAAACGGACTGGTCGCTGTGGCTGGCGAAACAGGATAGCGCAACGTGGGTTATGAAAAAAATCAACACTTCGACACCATGGATCTGGCGATCACGGCGGCGATTCAGGGGCTTGGGGTGGCCATTGCCGATGAAACGCTTGTGGCGGAGGATATTCGTGCCGGACGCCTGATGCGCCCTTATGCGCAAAGCGTTAAGACGGGAGCGAGCTATCGGCTGGTGCTAAGAGATTCAGAGAATAATGCCGCCGGGCTGGCGGCATTTCGTACGAGCTTACTGGATAATTAATCGAGTTTGACGTGATGCCTCATAACCCGTTTGAATAGCATCAGGCGCGCGCGCATAAAGCGATTTGCTATGCGAAAACCCGCATGTTTATTCAGTCCTATGCGTAGCAACCTGTCGCGCCCTTTGCTGCAGGAGTGCCAGAGAACAGGGCCATGGAGCACATCGCGGGTGACGCTGGCCTCGCGGGCAAAATTAACCCAGTAATCGGCGACCTTTGCCGCAAATGCCAGATCCCGCTCATTAACATAATGGCACGCAGGCTCCGTCAGCATCAGGTTATCAAAGACATACGGCACTTCGTTTCCATGCCACGCACCGTTGGCGTAGGTGTCATGTTCGGCCTCAGCAACGTAGTCAAACCAGTAACGCCAGCAGGGCTGCCCGATGCGCTGTTGCGCCTGCATGACCACCAGCCCGAGCGAAGTAAACGCCATATCCCGGCAGACCTGACGCCCCAGTTCCACATCCCCTTTTACCCCCGGGTAAAGCAGCTTAATGATCCCGAGGCCAAAACGTTGCTCGCGACGTAACTTGTCAATTTGCCCGGCAAGGTCGACGCCAAACTCGGCCATCACGCTGGCTTCATCACTGTTGGAGCCGACAATAACCGGCATCGGGTGCTGCGATGCGCTGAAAAAAACGTCCAGTGACGGCACAGGCAGGACGCTGTCTCCGGCAATCGGCGCGGGGTCTATTTTCAGCGGTGAAGCGAGTGGCCAGAATGCCTCAGCCGGGATCGCACGCAATCTCTCTGCCGTGGCGTCAGGTGCGCCGAGATACTCCGCAACGGCGATCCCTTTTTCCAGTGCGCGCTCAAGCGGCGTATCCGGCAAGGTGTAGCTGCTTTGAATAATGGCTTTGTGGAAGAGCCCCTTCGCCTTTGGCGAGGCCATCAGCGACATCACACTTCGTCCCCCGGCGGATTCACCAAAAAGCGTGACATTGCGGGCATCTCCACCGAAGGCATGGATATTCTCTTTAACCCAGCGCAGCGCAGCAATTTGATCAAGCAGGCCGAAGTTACAGAGGGTTTCCCCTTCTTCCCCTTGCAGTGCCGGGTGGGCAAAGAAGCCCAGATGCCCCAGGCGATAATTGAGCGTAACCAGCACCACACCGCGCCGGGCGAGAGCTTTACCATCATAAGGCGGCAAATCACCGGCACCCATGGTAAAACCGCCGCCGTGCAGCCAGACCATCACCGGCAGTGGCGCACGGTGCGCAGCAGGTGCGCAGATATTCAGATAAAGACAATCTTCGGAAAGCCGTCCCGGGTCGCCACCGGCTATCTGTGTGCAAATTTCACTGTTTTGCCAGCTGGCGGCAGAAAATGTGTCGGCCGCACGGATCCCCTGCCAGGGCGCTGGCGGTTGCGGGGACCGCCAGCGTAGCGGGCCGACGGGCGGCGCCGCGTACGGAATGCCCCGCCAGCTAAGGCAATCATCGTCCAGAGTGCCCAGAAGCGTGCCGTCTCGGGTTTCAACTATCGGGGGAGAGGGATTTTCCATGACAACATCCTGTTTATTCACACCCGTAGCAGAGTACCTTTTTTACAACAGACCGCAACGCCGTTTGCTGCGCTCTTCTGCCTGCTCGTAGAGGGTGAACTCATCGAGTACTTCGCAGCCGAGAGCCTCTTCAAATCGCCGCTTGCTGGCGTTGCCGTGGCTTCGCTGTTGCGTCTCATTGCCAAGGTTTGACTGAAAGATCCCGGCCGCACTGACGGGCAGAAAATCTTCGTAGATGATGGGTTGCGCAACCACCCAACCGCGCTCGATAAGCGGTTGCGGATCATCGCCCGGACGAATCGCCTTACGGTGAGCCTCGCCGGATGGCGTCAGGCGATAGCGGAAGTAGGCCAGTTGCTGGCGGCGCAACAGCATTTCGCTGTCGGGGAAAGATTTAAATATCTCCTGCAGATGTAGCTGATGTGTCAGATTGTCTTTCCCGGTGCCGGCTTCGTTGAGTAGCCGATCATACAATGCCCTGCCTTTTGGCGTCAGTGCCACACCGCGCTGTTCGATTTCACCAAACCGTGCAGTATGTGTCCCCTCCTGCTCGCCGGCGAACAATACCGGTTCATCAAGTGCTTTGAAGCTGGTCTGGCGCAATAAGATCGGTACATCGCGGCGCGGCGGACCTTCAATCAGAATTTTGGGTTCGATTCCATATTTCGGCATCAGCGCCTGAACCTGATCAATGTCCAGCGTGCGCGGCGTCAGGTGGTTAATATGGCAGCCGGGAAAGCAGACCACATCGGCAATCAGACGGTGCTCAGTGTGGAGCGCATGGTATGTCAGAGCGTCCACGGTGGCATGACGATGCCAGCGAAAGGTCTCCAGCGCCTCTTTCACAAATTCATTCGCCTGCCCGGCAGTGAACCCGCCGGATTGTTCATGCAAGGCAATCAGCTCATGGCAGCGCGGGGTGAAGATGTCCCTGCGCTCTAAAATAGCCGCAGCTTTCTCGCGCAGTTGCGTATCCTCAATCAGTTCAGGGCGCAATAGCGAGCTAAAGATGCGAAACGGATTGCGCGCCAGGGCCGCATCATCTATGGGGCGAAAGGCGGTGGAGTGTACCGGAACACCCGCCTGTGACAGATCGTAATAGCTCACCGGGAACATGCCCATAATAGCGAACATCCGCCGTAGCGTTGCCAGCTCATCCGGGCGTCCGACGCGGATAGCCCCGTGGCGTTCAACGTTCAGCCGCGCCAGTTCATCTGCGTTAACCAGTTGTTCATGCAGCCTGGGGTTATTCTCCAGTACTGCCAGATTGACGTCCGCAACCAGCTCCAGCAAGGTGCCATACTGCGGAACTTCCTGCTGGTACATCGCTGACATTGCCTGCGAAAATTGTTCCCGAATGTCATCAGCCGTGATGGTGTTCGCCATGTTGTCATGCCTCCAGTGTGTATTACCTGGAGTGTAGAGAAGCCCTCGCGGGCCTGTGGGAGAGAATTTACGAAGTGTGATCGCGGCATAAAAGCAAAAATGGCGTATTTCCGGCCATTTGCATAACCAAAGATTATGATTAAACCCCTACTGACATGCGGGTGACATCACACTGCCGGGAAAATTTGTTTGTAACTCAACGAGATTAAATGTTAAGAATGTTTTGCTACCAAGTTAACATAATTAAGCAACTTTACTTGCCACGGACATCGCTTCGTTTTTACATCATCTTATGGAAAAAAACGGTTTGTTCTCGCAGCGCATACGCTTGCGCCATCTGCATACATTCGTAGCCGTCGCTCAGCAGGGAACCCTGGGGCGTGCGGCAGAAACCCTTAACCTTAGTCAACCAGCACTGTCCAAGACGCTAAATGAACTGGAACAACTCACCGGAACGCGTCTGTTTGAGCGTGGTCGTCTGGGGGCGCAACTTACCCTGGTGGGGGAGCAGTTTTTAACCCATGCTGTGCGCGTTCTTGATGCGCTCAATACCGCCGGCCAGTCGCTCAACTATAAACCAGAGCAAAACAATGCGGTGATCCGTGTTGGCGCGTTACCCACCGCAGCGCTTGGGATTCTGCCGTCGGTGATTGGTCAGGTACATAAGCAGCAGCCGGATATCACCATTCAGGTGGCCACCACAAACAATCCGATGTTATTGGCCGGACTGAAATCCGGCGAGCTGGACGTTGGCATTGGCCGTATGTCAGACCCGGATCTGATGAGCGGCTTAGCCTATGAGATGTTATTCCTTGAGTCTCTCAAACTGGTGGTACGCCCCAACCATCCGCTGTTGCAAACCACAATTACGCTAAGCCGGGTGCTGGAATGGCCCGTCGTCGTGCTGCCAACCGGTACAGTGCCACGCCAGAACACCGAGGATCTGCTGCAAAGCCAGGGCTGCAAACTCCCGACCGGCTGCATAGAAACGCTGTCAGCGTCGTTATCACGGCAATTGACAGTGAACTTTGATTACGTCTGGTTTGTCCCTTCTGGCGCAGTGAAGAACGATTTGCGCGAAGGTTCACTCACCGCGTTACCCATTGTACCGCCGGGTATAGGCGATCCTATCGGCATTCTCACCCGCGTGGATGCCCCCCTCTCTATCGGCGTGCAAACGCTGATCGCCGCTATTCGTAAAACCGTGCCGGATTAACCTGCCCGCGCGGCAGGCCCGGGCAGTTGCGCAAATGGTAAACTTATTGTTAATTGTGTGATAAAAGATAGTTGTTGATTAAGGATTGCTGTTACGCAGCGTAGTGTCTGTGCAAGAGCAATCCGCTGTCCGGAAAAACACATGAAATTCAAAACTGCCATAAAACCCTATCGCGCCGCTGCCGGTGGATTAGGTTCTCTTGAAGCCACAACCCGCTTCGTTATCGACAGCAAAAATACCCTTAAGAACTTGCGCAATCTGCTGCGCATGAATAAAGCCCGCGGCTTTGACTGCCCCGGTTGTGCCTGGGGTGATGACAACAAAAGCACTTTCAGTTTCTGCGAAAACGGCGCGAAAGCGGTAACCTGGGAGGCAACACGCCGCCAGATTGACGCAAGCTTTTTTGCGCAACACAGCGTAAGCGCTCTCAACCGTCAGAGCGACTATTTCCTGGAGTATCAGGGCCGACTCACAGAGCCACTACGCTATAACCCGCAAACCGATCACTACGAACCGGTGAGCTGGGATGACGCATTTGCCCTGATTGGACGCCATATTCGCGAAATGGACCACCCGAACCAGATGGAACTTTACACCTCGGGTCGCGCCAGTAATGAAGCATCCTATCTTTATCAGCTGTTTGGTCGAATGGTCGGCACTAACAACTTCCCCGATTGTTCGAACATGTGTCACGAGGCCAGCGGCGCCGGGCTGAAACGCAGTATTGGTGTGGGTAAAGGCACCATTCATCTCACCGATTTTGAACAGGCCGATGCGATTTTCGTCTTTGGACAGAACCCGGGCACCAACCATCCGCGTATGCTTCACAGCCTGCGCCATGCGGCCGATCGAGGCGCGCATATCGTCACCTTTAATACCCTGCGCGAACGTGGTCTGGAACGCTTTGCCGACCCGCAAAAACCGCTGGAAGTGGTCACCTCGATGGCAGGTACTATCAGTTCTGCCTATTATCAGCCAAATCTGGGTGGTGATATGGCCGCCGTACGCGGGATGGCAAAAGCCTTACTGGAAACCCATCGTCAGCGTCTGGCGAACGGGGAAGCCGGTATATTCGACGATGCGTTTATTGCTCAACACACCACTGGCATTGAGGCCTGGTTTGCGCAAATCGATGCCACATCCTGGCAGTTCATTGAAGCACAATCCGGTTTGAGTGAGCAGCAATTATGTGATGCCGCCGCCGTATGGCAGAACGCCCGGCGGGTCATTTGCACCTGGGCTATGGGCATTACCCAGCATAAGCATTCGCTGGATACGGTACGTGAAATCGTCAATTTGCAACTGCTCGGCGGTCATTTAGGCAAACCGGGCGCGGGGCTGTGCCCGGTGCGCGGCCACAGTAACGTGCAGGGCAACCGGACCATGGGGATAGATGAAAAACCCCCGGCCGCCCTGCTCGACAGCCTTGCTCGTCACTTTTGTTTCGAACCACCGCGCGCCCCCGGACATCATACCGTAGCCGCCATTCAGGCTATGTTGCGCGATGAAGTGAAGGTACTTATCACGCTGGGTGGTAATCTTGCTGCCGCTGCGCCGGACACCACGTTAACCTGTGAGGCATTAAAGCGCTGCGGTTTGACCGTGCATATCAGTACCAAACTCAACCGAACCCATTTGATGCCAGGTGCGCAGTCGCTCATTTTACCGACGCTGGGACGTACCGAAGAGGACATGCAGGCGACGGGCCGTCAGTTCGTGACCGTAGAAGACTCATTTAGCATGGTGCATGCCTCAGAAGGTATTGGTAAGCCGCTGGCAGAAACGCAAAAATCGGAAACCGCAATTGTCGCCGGTATCGCCCACGCGGCGCTGGGAAACAGCAAACTCGACTGGCTGGCCTTAGCCGATGATTACAATCTGATTCGCGATCATATCGCCGCCACCATCCCCGGCTTCAACAATTTCAATGCCCGCTGCGAAGAGCCCGGTGGTTTCTGGCTCGGAAACAGTGCGGCCTCTCTCAATTTTGCTACCCCGTCCGGTAAAGCGCAGTTCAGTAGCGCACCGCTGCCGGAGGCCGTCTGCCCGGAGATTAGCGCGCCTTTTGTGTTACAGACATTACGTTCGCACGATCAGTACAACACGACGATTTACGGTCTGGATGACCGCTATCGCGGGGTTTATGGTCAGCGCGACGTCCTCTTTATGCACCCGGACGATATTCTGGCTCTGGGGCTGAGCGATGGTGATCGCGTCGATATAACCACCCTGTCGACCGACGGCATTACGCGTCAGGTGACAGGGTTTCGTCTCGTTGCGTACGGCATCCCGCGCGGCAATCTTGCGGCCTATTATCCGGAAACGAACCCACTGGTTCCCCTGACCCGCTACGGTGACGGTACCGGAACACCGACCTCAAAATCCATTCCTGTGACGATTACCCCCTCGCGAAGTGTCGATACGTTGCGTATCGCCTGATCACGCTGGCCCGCCATGCGCGGGCCAGTTCTCAAATAATGCGATCTAATTTATTAACAATTGCACCATGCAATTTAACAGATTTATCATATTTGCAAATTCACCAAATGGTTCGTTTACCATATAAACAGTGAGTTTTTCATGCGGATAAACCCAATTAGATCTGCAATAAAACGACAAACCTTTAAAGCCGTTATCCATTTGGTACAGATTACAGTGGTGCGTATTGGATAACCGGCGTATTTAAGGAGATGGATATGGCACCTGGCAGCACCCCACGCAGAGTAGTTACTCTTCTGCGCTGGCTCCTCGCCATTCTGATGCTTGTCATCGGTCTGGCCATCGGCATTCCTGGCATCAAACTCATCACATTAGGCGGCAGCGTCTGGTTTACCGCGATGGGTATCGTGATGTTGATTGCCGCAATACTTATCCTGCGAAATCATCCCGGCGGCATCATTCTCTATGCGCTGGGCTTTATCGCTTCCATCATTTGGGCAATTTACGATGCCGGATGGGCATTCTGGCCCCTCTTCTCACGCTTATTTACCTTCGCCGTGCTGGCCTTTCTGGCTGCCCTGCTGTGGCCTTTTATGCGCGCGCAGCAGACGGTAAAACCGGTTAACAAATCTGCGTTTGGCGTTGCGGCGATCCTCGCGGTTGTGCTTCTGGCAAGCGTCGGCGGGATGTTTAAAACCTGGAATGTGATCTCTGCGACCGAATCCGTTAGCGTCAAACCGGTTCAGTCAGGTAGCGAGCAGCACGACTGGAAGCACTGGAGCAATACCCCTCATGGCGATCGCTTTGCAGCGCTTGACCAGATCAACAAACAGAATATCGACAAGCTACAAGTCGCATGGGTCGCCCATACCGGGGATATCCCGCAGAGCAATGGTTCTGGTGCGGAAGATCAGAACACACCGCTGCAGATTGGCGATACGCTGTATGTCTGTACCCCATACAGCAAAGTGCTGGCGCTCGATGTCGATTCCGGTAAAGAGAAATGGCGCTATGACGCGAAAGCGACAGCACCGAACTGGCAGCGCTGCCGTGGCCTGGGATATTACGAAGAGCCGCATAATAGTGTCACCCCTGCGGCACAGGCACAACCTGCCGCATGCGAACGCCGCCTGTTCCTGCCAACCACCGATGCACGTCTGGTGGCAATCAATGCCGATAACGGCAAGCCCTGTGCAGACTTTGGTGATAACGGCACCGTTGATCTGAGTGTCGGCATGGGGGATATCAAACCCGGTTACTATCAGCAAACATCCACGCCGTTGGTTGCGGGGAATATCGTTGTGGTCGGCGGCCGCGTGGCGGATAACTACTCCACCGGCGAACCCCCGGGGGTAGTCCGTGCTTATGATGTTCACACCGGCAAACTGGCATGGGCGTGGGATCCGGGCAACCCCGCTCTGAAAGGCTTGCCGCCTGAAGGTCAAACCTACACGCGCGGTACGCCGAACGTCTGGGCGGCAATGTCTTACGATGCGAAACTGAATCTGATCTATCTGCCGACAGGCAACGCCACCCCCGATTTCTGGGCGGGCGAGCGTACCGCGCTGGATGATAAATACAGTTCATCTATTGTGGCGGTTGATGCGACAACCGGTGACGTGCGCTGGCATTTCCAGACGACTCACCACGATTTGTGGGATTTCGACTTACCGTCACAGCCGCTGCTGTATGACTTACCTGACGGTAAAGGCGGCACCACACCTGTACTGGTGCAGACCAGTAAACAGGGCATGATCTTTATGCTCAATCGTGAAACCGGCGAGCCGGTGGCGAAGGTAGAAGAACGCCCGGTTCCCGCCGGTAATGTGAAAGGCGAACGTTATTCCCCTACTCAGCCGTACTCCGTAGGCATGCCGATGATCGGCAATGAAACCCTAAAAGAGTCCGACATGTGGGGTGCAACGCCAGTCGATCTGCTGATGTGCCGTATCGCCTTTAAAGGTATGCGCCATCAGGGGGTCTACACCCCGCCGGGGCTGGATCGCGCATTGCAGTTCCCGGGTTCTCTGGGTGGCATGAACTGGGGTAGCGTCTCAGTCGACCCAATCAACAACCTGATGTTTGTCAACGATATGCGTCTGGGCCTGGCAAACTACATGGTGCCGCGTGAGAACGTCGCCAAAAATGCCAGCGGAATTGAAATGGGCATTGTCCCGATGGACGGTACGCCGTTTGGCGCAATGCGCGAACGTTTCCTGTCACCGCTGGGTATTCCATGTCAGAAACCGCCGTTCGGGACCATGTCCGCTATCGACCTGACATCCGGGAAAATAGTGTGGCAGGTTCCCGTGGGAACTGTTCAGGATACCGGCCCGCTGGGTATTCGCATGCATATGCCAACTCCGATCGGTATGCCGACGCTGGGCGCATCGCTGTCCACCCAGTCTGGTCTGCTGTTCTTTGCTGGCACCCAGGATTTCTACCTGCGCGCGTTTGATACGGCAACGGGTAAAGAGATCTGGAAAGATCGTCTGCCGGTGGGAAGCCAGTCTGGCCCGATGACCTATGTTTCACCGAAAACGGGCAAGCAGTATATCGTCATCAATGCGGGGGGCGCACGCCAGTCACCGGATCGCGGTGATTATATTATTGCTTACGCATTGCCGGATAAGCAGTAAATCTGGTCTCGTTAACAGCAAACCCGCCGCAATGGCGGGTTTGTTATGCAAGATGAAGTTTTATCTATAACTTTTAATGTCAACATTGATGGGGGCTTTATCACGCACAAAAGTTATGATTATTGCGTTATCTCTGGTTTGACCATTTTAATTTCAGCGATTCGCCTTTTATTCATATTAATTGTGCAACTTGTCAAAGTAGCCCCCAGAAAGTGGGTGCCTTGTGCGGCAGTTGTCGCCGCACCGCAGTAAGCAGCACGGTATTTCAACCATTCCATCTGGCTTTTCTTTAAGGCGTCAATCATACCCGTTTTGCGGCTTTCATCGGCCATCCACCACTGCGTATAATCAAAGGCATCAATTTCTTTTAATTTATCCTGATACACTTTTTCAAGTTGATGCTCAGATTTATCAGTTACCTCTTCCAGACACTCAGCATTATTCTCGCCGTACTTCTGAAAACATTTCTCAGCCTCGTCAGAAGTGGTTATATCCACAGAAGATGCCGCCAGTAAACCGTATGAGGAAAATATGAGCGGCAGAAGAGTGATAAATTTATTCATTTCTATGGACTCCTGTCACGAAGGTCTGTGCTTCTTTATCACGACGCAGGTTAACCTGATGGTGCAGACACTTTACAACGTCCCGGCAACTTATACTGATTAAGTCAAAAAAAAGGCCGTGATGAAGATCACCACAGCCTTTCTTGCAACGAGACTTAAAGCCTCATGACATCAGAACGTTTCCCAGTTTTCGCTGCCATTTGCCATAGCAGGACGCTGAGTACTGACGGGCTTCGTCGGGGTTGATGAGGATTTTACTGTACGACTTGTACCACTGGCATGCACACGAAACGCGCCAACCGCCTCGGTAAGACGCGCGGCCTGCTCTTCCAGAGACGTTGCCGCCGCCGTCGCCTCTTCCACAAGGGAGGCGTTCTGCTGGGTGACATTGTCCATCTCAGTGATGGCCTGGCTAACCTGAGTAATACCTTTACTCTGCTCATCCGACGCAGCGGCAATTTCCAGCATGATATCGGTAACGCGTTTCACCGCCGTCACAATCTCATCCATTGTTTCACCAGCAGCCACTACTTCACTGGAGCCTTTATCAATCAAACTCACTGACTCGCTGATTAACGCTTCAATCTCTTTAGCTGCCTGCGCACTGCGGCTTGCCAGAGTACGGACTTCGCTGGCCACCACCGCAAAACCACGGCCTTGTTCACCTGCGCGCGCTGCTTCAACCGCGGCGTTGAGCGCCAGAATATTCGTCTGGAAGGCGATACTGTTGATGACTGCGGTAATTTCGGAAATTTTCTTCGAGCTGGAAGTAATATTGCCCATGGTCTGTACCACGCCATCAACAATCTCACCGCCTTTCGTCGCCTTGCCGGAGGCATCACGCGCCAGGTTGCTGGCATGATGCGCATTATCCGCATTCTGTTTCACGGTCGCCGTAAGCTCTTCCATACTGGCTGCGGTCTGCTCAATCGCTGCGGCCTGCTGCTCAGTACGTGAAGAAAGGTCGGTATTTCCTGCAGAAATCTCGCTGGTTCCGCGATAAATTTCCTCAGCACCGTCACGCACGGTAGTCACGGTTTTCACCAGAGAGCGCTGCATCAATTGCAAATCGCGGGTAAGACGACCAATCTCACTGCGACCAGTGACCTCTTCCGACACGGTAAGATCGCCCGCCGCGATATGTTCAATACGTCTGGCCGCACGCTGCAACGGATTGATCACCACGCGACGCAACACCGTAAAGGTAATGATGGTTAAGAACAGCGCGACAGCAAATGCCCCCGCCATAAAGAGAAGTCCCAGCTGCGTGCGCTGGTGTGCTTGTTCACCGAGTCGAGTCGCGCGATCGCTACGAATCTGAATAGCTTTAAGCAGGTACTCATTAAAGGCACTGTCTAAAACGCGCGCGTGCTCATTTTCATGGTTAATGATGGCTTCAAACATGCCGTTTTTGGCATATTTCAGCATTGGTTGCATGCCGTCGAAATAGGCGTTGAAGCGGGTGGTCAGCTCGCCATCAAGCGCTAAATCTTCCGGAGTTTTAACCGCACGGGCCATGTAGGTATTAAAACCATCCTGCGCTTGCTTGATGCGTTTTTCCGCATCCGCAATGTTCTTTTTCATTTCATCCATTTCCGCGATGCGGCTGGCCGCTCCGGCATGGATCAGGCTGATACGCGCTATACGTAAGTTATTAGAACTGTTAGATAACCCCATACGAACCTGGATTTCTTGCGTCACATCCTGCTGATTTTTGTCAGCCTGCATCAAGAAATACCCTGCTAACCCGGAACTCAACGCAAATAACAGCAATATGCCACTCAGGATAGCGGAAAATAGGGGAACCAATCGAATATTGTGCATAAATCCAATGCCTTGCTGTCTGTGCATCGCTGCTGTGTTATCCATAGCTATCGACTCTCTTTTATATAAGATGCGTAAAACACGCCTGTAAGAAAGGTATCGGCAATTGTGGGATTTATGTTACGGAGAAAAATGTCAGGCGGGTCACAGATTTAAACATTTAAAATGCCAGCGGCATAACCGCTGGCCAGGCGTTTTACTTATTTGTCGCCGAAATGAATGACAGTACGAATCGACTTACCTTCATGCATGAGGTCGAAGGCTTCGTTGATCTGATCTAACGGGAGTCGATGCGTAATAAACGGGTCGAGACGAATCTTGCCCGCCATCGCGTCCTCTACCATTCCCGGCAGTTGAGTGCGCCCTTTTACGCCACCAAAGGCAGAACCGCGCCACACGCGACCGGTCACCAACTGGAACGGACGGGTTTTGATCTCCTGGCCCGCACCGGCAACACCAATAATCACGCTTTCGCCCCAGCCCTTGTGGCAGCACTCAAGCGCCGCGCGCATCACATCAACATTACCGATACATTCAAAGCTGAAATCAACGCCACCGTCAGTCAGTTCAACAATGACCTCCTGAATCGGTTTTTCGTAATCTTTTGGATTTACGAAATCGGTGGCTCCCATCTCTTTCGCCAGGGTGAATTTATCCGGGTTGGTATCTACGGCAATAATACGACCAGCTTTAGCCTGAACCGCGCCCTGAATAACCGCCAGACCAATGCCGCCCAGGCCGAACACCGCAACGGTGTCCCCCTCTTTCACTTTCGCGGTGTTGTGCACCGCACCGATACCGGTGGTGACACCACAGCCCAACAGGCACACTTTTTCCAGTGGCGCCTGCGGATTAACTTTCGCCAGGGAAATCTCGGCCACCACCGTATATTCGCTAAACGTGCTGGTCCCCATATAGTGATAAATCGGCTCTCCATTGTAGGAGAAACGGGTAGTGCCATCAGGCATTAGCCCCTTGCCCTGAGTGGCACGAACGGCCTGACAAAGGTTCGTTTTACCGGATTTACAGAACTTACATTCACCACATTCTGCGGTGTACAACGGAATGACATGATCGCCGGGTTTCAGGCTGGTCACGCCTTCGCCAACGTCCACAACAATACCACCGCCTTCGTGACCGAGTACCGCCGGGAATACACCTTCCGGATCATCACCTGACAGAGTAAAAGCATCGGTATGGCAAACGCCGGTGTGGGTGATGCGTACCAGGACTTCGCCTTTTTTCGGCGGTGCGACATCAATCTCAACAATTTTGAGCGGCTGACCCGGCCCAAACGCAACAGCAGCACGTGATTTCATCAAACTCTTCCTTTTTCGGTGTACGTTAATGTTTATTTTAGATAAGAGCGCAAAAGATGACCGACTTCCGCCATGCGGGCAGCGCGCTGATCGGGTGTGGTCTCGCCACTGACCAGTTCATCTTTCAGGTGTATTTCCACCATTTCCCCCATCAGACCGTTCGCCGCACCGCGTACGGCAGCAATCTGTTGCAGAATAGCAATACAGGGATCGCCATTTTCCAGTGCGCGCTCCAGCGCGTCGACCTGGCCACGGATGCGACGAACCCGGGTGAGAATGCGTTTTTTATCTTCAGGTGAATGCGGCATAACCACTCCTTATATACTATAGGGGGGTATGGTACATCATTTCATTTCTTGCTGCAAAATTAACGTGTTGTAGTAACTATACCCATGCGCAGGATGACGCCCGCGTCTTTGTTAGCCATTGTTGAGAATATTCCCTTGCCTTTTCGCTCTGGTCTGACTATTGATCCGCCTTGCGCCTACAGCGTGATCAATAGCAAATATTTTTGGCGGTATATAATTACGCTTTCCAGAAAAAGAGAATATATCTTGTGAAATTGTCATATATGTGGGTGAAGAATAAAATTAATATATTCAAACGCGGAGTTTAGCCACGCTATGAATGAATTTAGCTTCACTAAATAATGCTAAGCGGAAATATTAAAAATCATCGCTTTAAAAATGCGCAACACTGCGTCAAGCTGTTGATTTATCGCCATCTATTATAATCAACCTATTTATTTTCTTCGGTAATATAAATTAATTAATCATTATGACGATAATGCTTTTATTGCATTTTTTCGCAATCGCATTATTTATTTGGGGTTTCACGCTGGAGCAGGACAATATGGTTAAGAATATGAACATCCGCAGAAAGTTAACATCGGCTTTTGGTTTGATTATTTTGGTTTTAATGGTGCTAAGTAGCGTATTTTATTACAATTTTAGCACCCTTGTCACTGCGAACAACTGGAATGTGCATACTTATCAAGTGATTGATGAAAACAGAGCGTTAACGTTAAGTCTGGTGAATATGGAAACCGGCTTGCGCGGCTTTGCGCTCACCGGGAAAGAGGAGATGCTGGAGCCTTATAATAGCGGTCAGAAATCATTTTCCAGCCACTGGGACGCACTTAAGGAATTTATCGCCGACAATCCCGCTCAGCAAGCCCGTCTCAAGAATCTTTCAGAACAGTATTCGCTATGGTTGCGTGATGTTGCCGAGAGAATTATTAACAACCGCCGGGATGTATCAAACCAAAAGATGAGTGCTGATGACTTTAATAGCCGTTTCGAAGCGAATACGGGCAAAAGTCAAATGGACAGTATGCGAGGCATTATTGATGAGATGATTAATGCGGAAAGTGTATTACTTCAGGTCAGACAGGACACCGTGAAGTCAACAGAGACACAAACCCGATTTATTCTCATCTTTGGGGCGCTCCTGAGCGTGATTATTGCTCTGGCATTATGCATTATTATTTCACGAATTATTACTGCACCACTGCAGATTGCTGTCAAAGCCGCAGAGGCAATTGCCCAGGGGGATTTAACATCTTCAATCAAGGGGCACTCACGTGATGAAACCGGGCAACTACTGAACGCACTGGATGCCATGCAGATTCAGTTACGTTCCCTTGTTGAGAAAATTCAGGATTCGGCAGCATCAATTGACGAGGCGGCCAGGGAAGTGGCTATCGGAAATACCAATTTATCGAGCCGGACGGAAGAGCAAGCCGCGTCACTCATTGAAACCTCGGCCAGCATGGAGCAGCTAACGGTGACGGTACGCCAAAACACATCGAATGCACAGCATGCCAGTACGCTTGCTGCCACGGCCTCTTCTGTCGCGGAGCGTGGCGGCAGGGTCGTGCAAAATGTCATTAATACAATGGGTTCTATTTCTGACAGTTCGCAACACATCGTCGAGATCATCAGCACCATTGAAGGGATCGCTTTCCAGACCAATATTCTGGCATTAAACGCGGCAGTTGAAGCGGCAAGAGCGGGAGAACAAGGCCGTGGTTTTGCTGTCGTAGCCAGTGAAGTCCGTGGACTGGCGCAGCGAAGCGCGACCGCTGCAAAGGAAATAAAAGAGTTGATTGAAGCCTCAAGTGCCAAAGTCTCAGAAGGCGCGACGCTTGTCGGTCAGGCCGGCACCACAATGGATGAAATCCTGGCCTCCATTCATGAAGTCGCTTCATTGATGACTGAAATCTCAACGGCGTCCGGGGAACAATCTACCGGCATTGAACATATCAGAGTGGCAGTGAACCAGATGGACGATGTGACGCAACAAAACGCCGCGTTAGTCGAACAGGCCGCTGCCGCTGCAGCCTCTCTGGAGGAACAGGCGTCAACATTGACCCACACGGTTGGGACATTCCGCGTGGTTTAACCTCATCGTGCGCCAGGATCGCTATCCTGGCGCGCAACGGTTTCATATCACAGGTCATCACTATTTTCATTTGACCGTCAGCGATTTCACCCCCTCAATACGGGATAAATTCGCGCCAATATCACTTATTGGCGTACCGGGGTGTAGCGTCAAAACAAGGAATAGTTCACTTGTTTTATCCCCCGTCTGGCTATTTTTCAGGGAACGAAAGGCAAATTTAACGGACCTTTCCTGTAATGCGGCCAAAACGACGGGTACACTTTCTTGTTTCAGTTTAATCTGCACACCATAATGTTTGCTCAAAAAATGGTGGCTTAACTGCCGGAAGACCTCGAGCACAAAAAGGGTCATAAATGCGCCATAAATGCCAATGGCATACATTCCGCTGCCAATGACCAGCCCAATAGCTGATGTAACCCACATCCCTGCCGCAGTGGTGAGCCCCTTGACGATCTGTTTTTGAATAATGATGGTTCCGGCGCCCAGAAACCCCACGCCACTGACCACCTGTGCTGCCACCCTGCTGGGATCCAGAGCAACATGATTCTCCTGCAAAATATCCTCAAAGCCATATTTGGAGACAATCATAAACAGCGCACTGCCAATCCCGACAAGAACATGCGTTCTTAATCCAGCGTCTTTTGCGCGTAGCTGACGTTCAAGACCAATAAGCCCGCCAAGTAACCCCGCCAGCGCAACGCGTAGTAATAAATCAGTCACCATTTTTCGCTTCCTTTATATATCCTCACGACGGTTGCTTTATTCAACCAAAGCACATAACCGCGCGATCGCAAGGCAAGCGCGTGATTCGACGAAAATCTTCTTCCTCTTTACCGTTATTCATTTTACTGTCGGGAACCACGTCAATCTGGCTGAGGATATGAAAGACAGAACCTATGGAAAAGAACCTGCACACGGCCATTGCTCTGCGTAAGGCGGGCGAATATGAAAAAAGCCGTGAATTACTTGAAGGCCTTATCAATAGTACGGAATTAAAAGCACGCGCCCTGCTCAATATTGCCTGGTCCTGGGACAACCAGGGCGCTGAGGATAAAGCGGAAATATATTACCAGGCCGCTTTAGAGGCAGGGCTTGAAGGAGAAGACCAATTTGACGCGCTATTTGGTCTCGCCTGTACTTACCGCTGTCTTGGAAAATACACCTTAGCCAAAGCGCATTTTGTCGAAATATTGACGGCCTGGCCCGACGCAACGGAAATTATCCCCTTTTACGCCCTGTGCCTGCATAACCTTGGCGAAAATGATAAGGCGATGTCGGTGATGCTGGAACTCGTTGCACGGCACCCGCCGACAGAGAATATTAAACGCTATCAAAAAGCGTTGCACTTTTACGCCCGGAATCTTACCGGAGCGTGAGCGATTAAGCGCACCCTTGCGGTTTGAAAATGCGTGTTGTTGAGGCGGGGTTGTTCACCAGCTTTGCAGCCGGCCTTTTGGGTCGGCTGACCAGTTCTCCGCCGCAGTTCGGGCAGCGCATCGCCATTTTCTGTGCGCAATCCTCGCAAAACGTGCATTCAAACGAGCAAATAAGCGCCTGAGTGGAGTCAGGGGGGAGATCGGTATTGCAACATTCACAGTTGGGCCTCAGTTCCAGCATAACCTGTTCCTCTTAAGCGCGTTATCAACGTCGGGTCTGTTCAGGCTAATTCAATAACATACCGAAATGAATAAAGCACGATCGAGACACAATATCGTGGCTGGATCTCAGGGTGTCGCCCTGGCAAGAACTATTACGCCATCCTTGAGTTAGCAGAAAGACCGCGCAGGTCTTGCCAGGGCAACATGTTCTGCCTTTTCTGGTGTTGGCCTGGCTGGCAGAACACCACCGAGTCTATGCCATTGAAAGGATTAATCATATAAAAATATCTTATCGATCGACCAAACCGATCAATAGGCCACTTTTTACGCTTCTTTGGCACAAGGGATAAACGCCCGGCAGAAGAAAGCTACCGGGCGACATATTAACGTTTCAGTGGCAACCCGGCCGTTTCGCGGGCACGCAGGACTGTCAGGAAGGTTATCAACGCAGCGGCCATCACATAATACGCCGGCGAAAATTTATCTCCCGTAGAGGTTATCAACCAGATAGAGAACCACGGCGTGATACCGCCAAAGAATGCGACAGCGAAATTGTAGGCAATTGACAACCCGCCATACCTTACGCTGGTTGGAAAAAGCTCAGCCATCGCCGCACTGCAGGCACCGTCAAAAGCCGCAATAAACGCGCCGAGCATCATCATCGCCAGCACTGCTGAGAACATATCACCGTTGGCCATTAGCATCATGGCCGGGTAACTCAGCAAAATGAAGCCTGCACATCCGGTCAGCATCAACGGCTTGCGGCCAAATTTATCGGATAAGTAGCCCATAAACGGCACCAGTACCGCGACCGAAAACAGGCCTATCGTGGTGATCGCATACGAGTCCAGCTTTGAGTAGTGCAGCTCCGTTGAAAGATAACCTGGCATAAAGGTTTGCAGCGTCCAGTGCCCCACCGCTTTGATAACCACAAACCCCACGCAGAAAAGGAGCGCCGCCCAGGCATGGGTCACCGCAGAACGCAGCGGCGTGGCGTCTGTTTGCCCCTGTTTTTTCGCTTCCAGAAACTCGGGGGAGTCTTCCAGATGCGTTCGCAGATAAAGGCCAACCCAGCCTAATGGCCCGGCGATAAGGAACGGAATCCGCCAGCCCCAGTCATTCATGGCACTTTCGCCCAGAAAGGCCGTTAACAAAAAGACCAGCCCGGAGCCTGCCACGAATGCCATAAAGCCGAAGTTATCTATCCAGCAGGTGAAATAACCGCGTCTGTTAACCGGTGCGTATTCTGCCAGGTAGGTCGTTGCGCCGGAGCTTTCACCACCGGCGGCAAAACCCTGAATAAGGCGAGTCATCACCAGCAACACGGTGGCAGTGATACCAATCTGGTGATAGGTCGGCAGCAACCCCATCACAAAGGTCGCACCAGAGGTCAGAAGAATGACGGTAGCAAGAACTTTTTGTCGCCCTTTCCTGTCGCCAAGTGAACCAAAAAACAGGCCGCCGAGTGGACGCATGACAAAACCCGCGCCAAAGACTGCGAAGGATGACAGAAGCGCCACGCTGGGATTTTCGGCATGGAAGAACTGTAAGCCGATGATGGCGGCAAGTGTTCCGTAGAGACCAAAATCGAACCATTCAACGAAATGACCGACGCCGGTGGCCAGCAGAACTTTTCGTAATTTGCGTGACGTAGTGGCCTCCTCCGACAAAACCGTCCGTTCGAGCGATTGCTGTGCAGGCTGTGTCATAGCCCCTCCATGTAGGATAGTGTTTCTATAATAGATATACTATCTACACTGACAGTTCGAATTTCGCACAGCAGATAACACCCAAAATGTGATAGCCGCCCTGCTTTCTCCGTGAAAAACCAAAGACGATCACATTTCTTTAAAGCAAAAAATAAGCCCCGCTCCAGGCGAGGCTTAAAAATAACGGCAAATAACACCGCTATCGCATTTATCTTTATACACGTTTCTTCGGCATCATGCGCAATAACGTATTGTCTTTGAAGAAATAATGGTGTGCAAGTGCGGCCAAAGCATGCAAAGCGATGACATAATAACCAAACATCGCCAGCGTCTCATGATATTCCTTAAGCATATCCACCAGATCAAAATTGGCTTCCGCCGTATGCGGCATCGACAAACCGAAGGCTATCCAGTTACCACCTCGGTTATACATCATTAATAGTCCCAGAATCGGCAGCGCGATAAACAGCAGATAGATAACCAGATGGCCAAGATGGGCCAGTGCCGTCAGCACAGGTGATGGTTTCGGCACGATGGGCGGTGTCGGGCTTTTCAGACGGATCAGCAGGCGCGCAACCATTAATACCAAAATGGTGATGCCGCACGAGACATGAACAATATTGAAATAGGGACGCCAGTCGCGCGGCGCAAAACCACGGAACTCCATGGCGCAGTACGTGACAATGACCAGAAGAAACACCAGCCAGTGTATAGCAATCTGAAGTCCGGAATAGTTGTTACGCATATGAGAATCCTGAAACGAAACAGAAGTAAAGCCAACATACTGAGCTTTTCTTAAAAATTCATTAACTTTTCTTTATCAATTATCAATCGCTTACGCCTGGATGAGAAGCTGTCATTTGCCGTTGTCTTTAACCCAGGCTATGCCTGGTGATGTGAATTTTTGAACCCGATGGAGAAGAGCGATGAGTAAAATTGGCATTAATGGTTTCGGGCGTATTGGTCGTCTGGTATTGCGCCGTTTGCTGGAAGTGGGCAGCGATGCGCAAGTGGTGGCTATCAACGACCTGACCTCCCCCAAAGTACTGGCTTACCTGTTAAAGCATGATTCAAACTATGGCCCGTTCCCCTGGAGCGTAGACTTCACGGAAGATTCGTTGATCGTGGACGGTAAAAAAATCACCGTTTATGCGGAAAAAGAGGCGAAACACATTCCATGGCGAAGTGCAGGAGCCGAGATCATCGTGGAGTGTACCGGTTTCTATACCTCCAGTGAAAAATCACAGGCGCATCTGGAAGCTGGGGCGAAAAAAGTGTTGATCTCTGCCCCTGCCGGCGAGATGAAAACTATCGTATTTAACGTTAACGACGACACGATCACACCACAAGACACCATTATTTCGGTCGCCTCCTGCACCACCAACTGCCTTGCCCCAATGGCAAAAGCGCTGCATGACAGCTTTGGTATCAAGGTCGGCACGATGACAACTATCCATGCCTATACGGGTACCCAGGCACTGGTTGATGGGCCACGCGGGAAAGATCTTCGCGCCTCACGTGCGGCTGCGGAAAACATTATCCCGCATACAACAGGGGCAGCCAAAGCGATTGGCCTGGTCATACCGGACCTGAGCGGTAAGCTGAAAGGTCATGCTCAACGCGTGCCGGTAAAAACCGGTTCCGTCACAGAGCTCGTCTCCGTTCTCGGCAAAAAAGTTACGGCGGATGAAGTTAATCAGGCGCTCAAGAAAGCCACTGAAAATAACGAGTCCTTTGGTTATACCGACGAAGAGATTGTCTCTTCTGATGTCATTGGTAGCCATTTCGGTTCGGTGTTTGACGCCACGCAAACTGAAATTACCGAAGTTGGCGATCTGCAATTAGTCAAAACCGTGTCCTGGTACGATAACGAATATGGCTTCGTTACTCAGCTGGTTCGCGTTCTCGAAAAATACCGCCAACTCTAAGCTATGAAGCGGGTGGTTTTGCCACTCGCTTTTCCCACCTCGCCCACACTTTCTGGCTGATGCCTGTGATATAAACCACCGTTTCAATTTGTGGAGATACGGCGTGAAGCACATCAGTACGCAAGAGTTAGTTGCCCTTATGCAAGACGCGGTAGACCGTTCCGCGACATTTCCGGTCTGGCCTCAGGGCGAAGCGCCCGGTGCCATTGCCAGTCCGGTGGTCTTTCAACTGGAAGAAAAACTGACTGGCCCTTCAGCGTTTGACCGTTCTGTAACGGGCGTTCGCTCGCCACAAATCACCGTCTACGCGCCGCAAAACCCCAATGGGGTCGGAATTCTGGTCACGCCTGGCGGCTCGTATCGCCGCGTGGTACTCGATAAAGAAGGCAGTGCGCTGGCTCCGTTCTTCAATGCCAGAGGTTACACATTATTTGTCATGACCTATCGACTTCCGGGTGATGGTCATACCGAAGGCGCCAACGCCCCGCTAGCCGATGTTCAGCGCGCTATGCGTACCCTGCGGGCACGGGCGCGGGAATGGCAGCTTGCCCCGGATCGTCTGGGCGTGATGGGGTTTTCCGCCGGGGGCCATGCCGCTGCCAGCCTTGGTACTCGTTATGCCGAAAAGGTTTCTCCGGTGCTTGATGATATCGATGTACTGAGCGCCCGCCCGGCGTTTATGGCACTGGTTTATCCGGTTATCACCATGCGCAAAGAGATTGACCATCCCGGCTCCCGCCATGAGCTCATTGGCGATTCGCCTGCGGAGCAGCAGATTCATCACTATTCGTTAGAGGAACGGGCGGACAGCAATACCCCGCCGACTTTTTTACTCCACGCGGTGGATGATCCGGCGGTAAAGGTGGAAAACAGTGTCGTGCTGTTTACCGCACTACGTCGTCTGGGCGTCCCGGTAGAGATGCATCTCTTCGAACAAGGCGCACATGGCTTTGGTATTCGCGATGCGCAGGGATTACCTGCCGCACTCTGGCCGGAACTGATGATGAACTGGATTGAAACGAAGGTATAACCCGGATGCGGCGATAAAACCGCCTTATCCGGGATAGGGATTACCGATAGTGACCCCGCTAAGTGCTGGTGGCTGCGGGGTTACAGAACACCGTAGTGCGGATACGCAACGCGCTATCCGATACCACGTAACGCATTATGCCTGCAGATAAACCATCTGGGTTTGCAGATACTCTTCCAGACCATGACGGCCATCGGCACCGCCTATTCCTGACTTGCGCCAGCCGGCATGGAATCCCTGCATCGCTTCAAAATTCTCGCGATTGATGTACGTTTCACCGAACTTAAGCCCTTTAATGGCTTTCATCGCGGTATTCAGGTTTTGCGTATAGACCGAGGACGTCAGGCCATAATCGCTGTCATTGGCCATCGCCAGCGCCTCATCCAGCGTTTCGAATGCCACAACCGGCAGAACCGGTCCAAACGTCTCTTCATGCATAACAGACATCTCCTGACGCACATCCAGCAGCAACGTTGGCGGATAGAAATAGCCTTTGCCTTCTACTGCTTTGCCGCCCAGCACCACTCGTGCCCCTTCCGACACCGCGCGGGCGACTTTGGCTTCCACGCGTTCAAGGGCGGCGGCGTTGATAAGTGGCCCCATCGCGATGTCATTTCGCTGGCCCGGATTACCAAATTTCACCGCTTTCATCGCCTCGCCCAGACGATTAACAAAACGGTCATAGATGCCTTTCTGCACGTAGACGCGTTCGGCACAGTTACAGACCTGCCCGGTGTTAATCACGCGGGAATCGACAATCGCTTTCACTGCCAACTCCAGATCGGCATCATCAAGGACGATAGCCGGCGCTTTTCCGCCCAGTTCGAGACATACTTTGGTGATATTTTTGGCCGCCGCGGCCATGATTTTTTCACCCGCAGCCACACTGCCTGTCATGCTGACCATCGCCACTTTTGGATTAGCCGCCAGCTCCTGTCCTACGGTTTCACCCCGCCCCAGTACCAGGTTAAAGACCCCTTTGGGCAATCCAACTTCATGCACTATTTGCGCAAAAGCGATGGCGTTATTCGGGGTAAATTCACTCGGTTTGATAACGATGGTATTGCCGGTAATGAGCGCTGGCGCCAGTTTGCGGGCAATCAGGAAGAACGGGAAGTTCCATGGCAGGATCCCGGTGGTAACGCCCAGCGGACGCTTAAAGACGAAGATATTTTCGCCCGGACGGTCACTTTGCAAGATTTCACCTTCATAGCGACGCGCCCACTCTGACATGTAATCGATATAGTCGGCGGTGAAATTAACTTCCACTTCGGCCAGTTGCTGGATTTTCCCGCCTTCGGCAACGATCAGCGCACTGATTTCGCTCGCTCTGGCACGGATACCGGCGGCGATTTTGCGTAACCATCCGGCACGTTCGATGGCGGGCAAGGCTTCCCATGCAGGCTGCGCTTTATCAGCGGCATCAATCGCTTTGCGCGCATCTTCTGCGGTCCCGTCCGGAATACGTGAGAGCAACTCTTCCGTTGCCGGGTTGGTGACATCAATCCAGTCATCGCCCTGCCAGGTAACAAATTGACCATCGATATACATAGGGTGCTGTACGGGTGCTGTCATGACCTGCTCCTGTAATGACATTGTTTTTAACAAGTGAACTCATTGTTAAAAATCTACAAGTGCGCGGTCTGTTTCCCAGGGGGGAGAGTAAGTTTTGTGAGTCAACTCATAAAAGAAAAGCATAAACGCAACAATGGAATAACATCGAACCAACATTAATTGCCCGTTTGCGGCGACGCCGGCGCAAACGGGCACTGTTTAAACCAGCGAACGGCGGCGCAGCGTTTCGTAAAGCACCTCATCGGACTCAAGAACCTGCCATGCCTTCTCAACCGACGGGGGAAAATCGACATGAACAATAAAATCGCGTCCTGCCGGGCCATAGCCCTTCTCGTCGTCTCTTAAGCGCGGCACTTCACCCAAAATCAGTGATAAGTAACGATCAACAGGCCATAATCCCTCTTTCGGGGATAAAAAAGCCAGGCCATCAGGGGTATTAATCAGTTCAGGGGTAATCCCTGAGTAGCTTAACCAGTGGGGGGCATTGGTACAGCCCTGGCTCACACGGGCAAAAGTCGCCATCGTTCTGCGTTGCAGGGCGGGATCTTGCACAATCAATACGGTTTTAACGTTCATACCGTGCGATAGCATCATGTCGATCGAAAATCGGGCATTTTCGCCACAATTCGTTGACTGTTTTTCTATAAAAATATTTTTGCGCTTAATCTTCCAGAATTTCTCTGCGATATCCGCAATGACTTCCGCTTCTTTGCGTCCCGTAGTGGGGATTAAATTGTACGCAGAGTGCCGGGAAACCGCGGCGTAAAGGAATGGTGTGGAATGCCCGATACCGCCACTAATGATCAACGGAATATGCTGACCCGACGCTATCGCGCATGCCGCATCAATCACTGGGATAACCGAATGCCCGGGGATGATTACCGCATCGGCATGGACTGGCGTCGGTTTGCTGGCAAAGTCATTTTGTGCCAGCCACTGCCCCAGTGTATTCGCAGCCGCAAGCGTAGGTTCAGGTAAGCAGGGAAACATCGTCATGGAAAGAGCCCTCCATTTTTAAGCCTCAGTACAGCTTAGTGAAGCGAGACTACAGCGTAAAGCACCCTGAAAACCCATCCAGTATGCAGGGAGGTTGATATCTTTTGCCATCTCTACACGCTCCCCTACAAAACCTGAGCTTTCTAATACACTTGAAATATTCACGCAGCTAACGATAAACTCATTAGATATCTAACTAATTATCAGAAAACGATATGGATAACCGCGACCTCACTTTTTCTCATCTGCTCTATCTCACGGCCCATCACTGGCGCCTGGCAGTCGATCGTCGCCTGCGTGGGCTGGGCATGAGTCAGGCCAGTTGGCTTGCAGTCGCCGCTATCGCCCGCAATCAAACCCCGTTATCGCAAAGTGAGCTCGCACAGGAGTTAGGCATTGAGAACGCCACGCTGGTGCCGCTGATTAATCGCCTGGTCGAACAACAACTGGTACAGCGCGTACTGACCGATCAGGACAAACGCAAACGCCTGCTGGTTGCTACAGATCAAGGGATGGCGCTTTATCACCAGGTAAAGACCGTAGCCGATGACCTGCGTGAAGAAATTTTATCGGTCATCAGTCCTGAGGAGCAGGCACAAACCCGCCGGGTGCTGGAAAAGCTGCTCGTTGAGGTCGGGAAGAAGTAATGCGCTTGCCAAAAAGCGATCCCTACGCGCCACGGGAATGGGCGCCACACGAAAAGCCGATGCTGCTGGGCTCACCCTCGACCCCATTTCACAGCACACCCAAACGTATCGCCTATGGCATCGTCGGGCTGCTAGTCTGCATGACCGGTGCGCTGGGCAATGCGATGGTCACCGCTAATCTGCAAAACCTGCAAGGGACTTTTGCCGCCTGGTCGACGGAAATTGCCTGGCTCCCTGCCGTTTATGTCATGACGAACGTGTCTATCAACCTGCTGCTGGTAAAGTTCCGCCAGCAGTTTGGGTTGCGCGCCTTTACCGAGGGATTTTTGGTGCTGTACGTGCTGGTGACCTTCTTTCACCTGTTCGTCAACGATCTCAGTTCAGCGTTACTGGTGCGCGCCGCTCATGGCATGGTTGCTGCGGCGCTCAGTTCGCTTGGGATCTATTATCAAATCCAGGCCTGGCCTGCCCGCCATCGCCTGAAAGCCCTGACAATCGGCATAACCGGTTCGTCGCTGGCCATTCCCATTGCCAGGCTGTTTTCCACAGAACTCCTGCAACTTGATGAATGGCGTGGCCTGTACTTTTTCGAGCTGGGTCTGGCGCTGATCTCCCTCGCCTGCGTAATGATGCTCAAACTTCCCCCCGGCGATCGCAAAAAAGTTTTTGAAAAGAAGGACTTTATTACCTTCTTTTTGCTTGCGCCCGGCATGGCTCTGGTTTGTGCGGTGCTGTCGCTTGGCCGTCTGGACTGGTGGTTTGAAGCCCCGTGGATTGGCTGGTCACTGGCGCTGGCAGTGGTACTGATCGTGAGTGCCATTGTGTTTGAACATAACCGCAGCAACCCACTCTTAAATACACGCTGGCTCTCCAGCGGCAGCATAGTACGGCTCGGTTTAATCATGCTGTTAATCCGCATCGTGCTGGCAGAGCAAAACACCGGTGTGTTTGGCTGGTTGCAGTATGTTGGTTTGCAGAATGAACAGATGACCAACCTTGCGTGGTCTATTCTCGCCGGGATTATCTGCGGCATCATCGCCAGTTGTCTGACGATAAAACCTCAACGCCTGTCCTGGCCTATTGTTACCTCGCTGGTCTTGATGATCATTGCCTCGCTGATGGACAGTCAGTCAACCACGCTTACGCGCCCTGACCAGCTCATGATAAGCCAGTTTTTACTCGGTTTTGGCAGCGCCTTCTTCCTCGCGCCCGCCATGCTGGCCGGAATCGGCGGCGTGGTCGCCGAGCCGCGCAATCTGGTTAGCTTCTCGGTGCTGTTTGGAATGAGCCAGAACATCGGCGGGCTACTGGGTTCTGCCATTCTCGGCACCTTCCAGACCTGGCGTGAAAAATACCATTCCAGCCTGCTTGCCGACCAGCTCACTACCCTTAACCCGCTGGTCAACGAGCGGCTGCAACTCTACAGCCAGATGTACCAGAGCATGATCAGTGACAGCACATTACTGAGCGCTCAGGCCGCCACGCAGTTGCAGAACGTCTCAACTCTGGAAGCGAATATTCTCGCTTACAACGATACTTATCTGTTAACCGCCTCTATCGCCGCCGCCACGCTGGTGTGGATATTCTGGCGACTGATACGCCTGCGTATCACCGCGCGTATCGTATTAAGACAGGCAACCGGAACCAAAAAATAAGAGTGTTAACTTTACTGGAGTATCTATGAGTCAGCAGGATGCCGCCAAAGAGCGGGCAAATACCCGCAGTAACCTGCGTATTGTGTCAATTTTCGCCGCTGCCGCTATTGGTATTGTTGGCGTACTGGTGATTCTTTACGCCTGGCAATTGCCCCCTTTTACCCGGCAAACCCAGTTTACAGATAACGCCTATGTGCGCGGTCTGACGACCTTCATTAGTCCGCAGGTGAATGGCTATATCACGCAGGTGAATGTCCAGGATTTCGCCCGGGTCAAAAAAGGCGATCTGCTGATGCAGATTGACGATCGTATTTATCGTCAGCGCGTCCATCAGGCACAGGCGCAACTGGCAATGAAAATCGCCGCGCTGAATAACAATATTCAACAACGGAAAAGTGCCGAGGCGGTTATCCAGCGTAACGAGGCGGCGCTGGCCAGTGCGAAGGCGCAGAATATCCAGTCTCAGGCAAACCTTAAACGCGTAAAAGCCCTGAGCGCCGATGGTTCACTCTCTGTTCGTGAGCGCGACGCGGCCCTTGCCAGCGCGGCGCAGGGCAATGCCAGTATTGCTCAGGCACAGGCCACCCTCGACGTTTCACGCCAGGATCTCCGAACGACTATCGTTAATCGCGGCGCCCTGGAAGCGGATGTGGAAAATGCCAAAGCGGCCCTGGAGCTGGCAGAGATCGATCTGCAAAACACCCACATTGTCGCCCCGCGTGACGGCCAGCTCGGACAAATTAGCGTCAGACTGGGAGCGTACGTCACCGCCGGTACACATTTGACGTCGCTGGTTCCCGCCCAGCACTGGGTTATCGCCAACCTTAAAGAGACGCAACTGGCGAACGTTCACCCCGGACAGCCGGTACGATTCACTGTCGATGCGCTGGACGGCAAAGCGTTTGAAGGTCGTGTTGAGAGTATCTCGCCGGCGACCGGTGTGGAATTCAGCGCTATTTCACCTGACAACGCAACGGGTAACTTTGTGAAAATTGCCCAGCGCATTCCGGTGCGTATTGAAGTGAAAGGCAAAGAGGAAGAGATTGCCCGCCTGCGTCCTGGCATGTCGGTACAGGTCCATATTGATACCCGGGAGACGAAACAATGACCGTTCGTCCTCTCATTGCTCTCACCTGCCTGCTGCTTACGGCGTGTCAATCTGTTGATGTAAAACCGGCGAAGCCTTCATTACAGATCCCTGCGACCTGGCGCAGCGCCGTTGGCCCATCGAGTACAGTCGAGAAGGTCTGGTGGCGCAATTTTCACGATAATGCGCTAAACGGTTATGTAGATCAGGCGCTTCGCTATAACAGTGACGTACTGATTGCCCGTGAGCGGGTCAATGAGTACCAGGCACGGGTTTACGGCGCAGAGGGCTCTCTTTTTCCTTCGCTCAGCGCAGGCGTTAACGGTACACGCGCCCGTACCCAGTCTGCGGCCACAGGGTTGCCCATCTACAGCACCTTATATAAAGGCACGCTAACGGCCAGTTATGATGTGGATATCTGGGGCGTTCATCGTAATACCACCGATGCCGCACAGGCCTCGCTGGCGGCACAAAAAGCCGCTGCCGCTGCCGCTGATTTAACCGTTGCCTCCTCAGTTGCATCCGGTTACGTCAGTCTGCTTTCGCTTGATAACCAACTGCGGGTCACCGAATCGACCTTAAAGGCCCGGGAAGAAGCATTCAGGCTGGCGCAGCGCCAGTATGAAACGGGATACAGTTCGCGGCTGGAACTGATGCAGTCAGATTCTGAGATGCGCGCGACGCGAGCGCAGATTCCGGGCCTGCGCCATCAAATCGCCCAGCAGGAAAATGCGCTCAGTCTGCTCATCGGTGCCAACCCTGGCAGCATCGCCCGGCAAAATGAACTCGATCAACTTACGCCACTGCAGATCCCATCAAACTTACCATCGTCATTGCTTAACCGCCGTCCGGATATTGCCCAGGCGGAACAACAGTTGATCGCCGCTGATGCCACGCTGGCTTCTGCTCGCGCCAGTTTGTTGCCATCTATCAACCTTACCGCCACGGGCAGCATTCAGGACAGAACCCTGCCCGGTTTGCTGGATAACCCGCTTCAGCTATGGAGTGTGGGTGGGAGTATTCTGGCTCCGTTGCTTAATCGTCAGGCGCTGAATGCTCAGGTTGACGTGACAGCGTCACAACGTAACCAGGCGCTGTATGCCTATGAAAAAACAGTGCGAAATGCTTTTAAAGAGGTCAACGACAGTCTGGACGCGATAACGCATTTGCAGGAACAACTGGCGGAATTGCAGGCGCAGACTCTGGTGGCTCAGGAGGCGTTACGCATTGCGCAAAACCGCTATCGCAACGGGTACTCATCCTACCTTGATGAGCTCGATGCCCAGCGCACGTTGTTCTCCACGCAGCTCAGCATCGTTCAGGCCAAAAGTAATCTGTTACTGGCGCAAATCGATTTATATCGCGCACTGGGGGGAGGATGGTCCTTGCCAGCAGTGAGCGATTAACCAGGGAGTTATGCTATGCAAAAACAGTGGTCAGGTGTCGATAACTATCTGATTGAAAAGCTTATCCCCAAAGATGACATTCTTGAGCAAGTGCTGATCAATAACCAACAAGCAGGGCTTCCCGCCATTGATGTGGCGGCCAATCAGGGTCAGCTACTGGCCCTGTTTGTGCGTATGATCGGGGCCAAACGTATCCTGGAAATCGGTACGCTCGGCGGTTACAGTACTATCTGGATGGCCCGCGAATTACCGGACGACGGCGAACTGTTAACGCTGGAAGCCGATCCGTTGCATGCCAGAATTGCCCGACAGAATCTGCAACTGGCAGGGCTGGACGAGAAAGTCAGCGTTGTTGAAGGCCCCGCGCTGGCGTCCCTCGAAAAACTGGGCGACCACCCGCCGTTTGATCTGATTTTTATTGATGCCGACAAACCAAACAATCCGGCCTATCTCCGCCAGGCGCTGCGTTATTCCCGCCCCGGTACGCTAATCATTGGTGATAATGTGGTTCGCGACGGTGAGGTGACCAACCCGCAGAGCGAAGACGAAAGGGTTCAGGGCGTCAGAACGTTTATTGAGATGATGGGCGAAGACCCGCGGATCACCGCAACAGCGATACAGACCGTCGGTATCAAAGGCTGGGACGGATTTACCCTTGCGTGGGTCAATGCCTGAGTCGGGACAACATATTCCGCAACACCGTACCGTAGCCCGGATAAGGCGCACTGGCGCCGCATCCGGGAAAAAATTCTTACAAAATCTGCGGCTTAATCTGATCAAGCCAGGATTCCACCCGCTCGTCCGTTAAATCGAACTGATTATCCTGATCCAGCACCAGCCCGACGAATTTCCCGTCTTCCAGCGCGGCGGAAAAGGAAAAATCATACCCATCCCCTGGCCACTCACCGACAACCTGCGCACCACGGCCCACCACCGCATCATAGAGGGGGCGTAACGCACTGGCGAAGTTATCCGGATAACCCTGCTGATCGCCAAGCCCAAACAAGGCGACAATTTTACCGCTCAGGTTTGCGTCCGCCAGTTGGTCGATAAATTCCCCCCAGGATTCATTTTCACATCCGGCGGCAATCCCCGGTAACTGCCCGTCCCCCAGGGTTGGCGTACCGAGTACCAGCACCGGGTACGACAAAAACGTCTCCAGCGACGTGCGATTAATATTGACCGGCGCATCCGCCACATCCCCCAGTTTTTGCTGGATCAGTTTGGCGATTTTGCGGGTTTTTCCCGTGTCGCTGCCAAAAAAAATACCAATGTTAGCCATGTCGCGCTCCTGTTGAGAAAGAATAAGGCCGCCTGCAAACGGCGGGTATCCCTTCTCCTGTTGCGAAGGCTGTGCCAGGTTTTTTGAGTCGCTTTTTTGCACTGAAATGGGTGAAAAGGTGACTCTTTTTTGTGCAGCCCACATCTGCGGCCCGGCTCCCGGGGCTGACCAGAAGGCCTATGCAGGCCAAATCAGGGGCAAAATACGGATCAGGATCAATGTTTCGGCGCGTTACCTGCTCTAAAGGTGCACTCTTTGCATGGTTTATCACACCCAATCAGGGCTGCGGATGTCGGCCGTTTCACAACACAAAATGTTGTAAATGCGACACAGCCGGGCCTGAAATCAGGAGTGTGTGATGACCTTTAATATGATGCTGGAGACCCGCGCACCGCAGGAGATTGCGGGTAACCTCTCACTTCAACATCCCGGACTGTTTTCCACGATGGTTGAACAGGCGCCGATCGCGATTTCACTGACCGACCCCCAGGCGAGGATTCTGTATGCCAATCCGGCCTTTTGTCGCCAGACCGGTTACAGCCTGGCGGAATTGCTCAACCAGAACCATCGCATACTGGCAAGCCAACAGACACCGCACAGCATTTATCAGGAACTGTGGCAAACTCTGCTGCAACAGATGCCCTGGCGCGGTCAGCTCATCAATCGCCGTCGCGATGGCAGCCTTTATCTTGCAGAGGTTGACATCACGCCAGTCATCAACCAACACGGCGAACTGGAACACTACCTCGCCATGCAGCGTGATATCAGCGCCAGCTATGCGCTCGAACAGCGATTACGCAATCACACCACCATGAGCGAGGCGGTATTGAATAACATTCCTGCCGCCGTGGTAGTGGTTAACGAGCAGGACCAGGTCATACTCGATAACCTCGCTTACAAAACCTTTTGCGCCGACTGCGGCGGCAAGGAGTTGCTCACCGAGCTTGATTTCTCCCGCCGCAAAAGCGATCTCTGTGCCGGGCAAATACTGCCTGTGGTGCTGCGCGGCGCTGTGCGCTGGCTCTCCGTCACCTGTTGGCCATTGCCCGGTGTGAGCGAAGAAGCCAGTCGTTACTTTATAGATAGCGCGCTTCCCCGCACCCTGGTGGTGATCACCGATTGCACCCAGCAACAGCAACAGGCCGAGCAGGGCCGCCTCGATCGGCTCAAACAGGAGATGACCACCGGGAAACTGCTGGCGGCGATCCGCGAATCACTGGATGCCGCACTGGTCCAGCTAAATTGCCCTATCAATATGCTGGCGGCGGCGCGCAGGCTTAACGGTGAAGATAGCCACAACGTGGCGCTGGATGCGGCGTGGCGCGAAGGGGAAGAGGCGCTGGCCCGTCTGCAACGCTGCCGCCCTTCTCTCGATCTGGAAGAGAGTGCGCTGTGGCCCCTGCAACCGCTGTTTGACGACCTGCGCGCGCTTTACCATACCCGTTTTAACAATGGCGAAAATCTGCACGTTGAAATGGCCTCTCCTCATCTGGCGGGATTTGGTCAACGCACGCAGATCCTTGCCTGTCTCAGTTTGTGGCTGGACCGCACCCTGGCCCTTGCCGCAGCGCTACCGGACAGAGTGCTGCATACCCAGCTTTACGCCCGTGAAGAGGATGGCTGGCTGTCCATCTGGCTGACGGATAATGTGCCGCTAATCCATGTGCGATACGCCCACTCTCCCGATGCCCTGAACGCCCCCGGCAAAGGAATGGAACTGCGACTGATTCAAACCCTGGTCGCCCATCACCGCGGCGCAATAGAACTGACCACCCGTCCTGAGGGCGGTACCTGCCTGACCCTGCGATTCCCGTTATTTCATTCACTGACCGGAGGCCCACGATGACCCAGCGACCCGAGTCGGGCACCACCGTCTGGCGTTTTGATCTCTCCCAGCAATTTACCGCCATGCAGCGCATCAGCGTGGTGTTGAGTCGCGCAACGGAGATAAGCCAGACGCTGCAGGAAGTGCTGTGCGTCCTGCATAATGACGCGTTTATGCAACACGGCATGCTGTGTCTGTATGACAACCAACAGGAAATCCTGAGTATTGAAGCCTTGCAGGAGGCAGACCAACATCTGATCCCCGGCAGTTCGCAAATTCGCTATCGTCCGGGGGAAGGACTGGTGGGCGCGGTGCTTTCCCAGGGGCAATCGCTCGTGCTGCCGCGTGTCGCCGACGATCAACGCTTTCTCGACCGGCTGGGTATCTACGACTATAACCTGCCGTTTATCGCTGTCCCGTTAATGGGGCCGCGCGCTCAGCCGATTGGCGTGCTCGCCGCTCAGCCGATGGCGCGTCTGGAGGAGCGGCTTCCGTCCTGTACACGCTTCCTGGAAACCGTCGCCAACCTGGTTGCTCAGACGGTCAGGTTGATGACTCCGCCACCCGCCCCCACGCCGCGGGCGGCGATTGCCCAGACTGAGCGCCAGCGTAGTTGTGCGTCGCCTCGTCCCTTCGGCTTTGAGAATATGGTGGGCAAAAGCCCGGCCATGCAGCAGACAATGGAGATTATCCGCCAGGTATCACGCTGGGACACCACGGTACTGGTGCGTGGCGAAAGCGGCACCGGGAAAGAACTTATCGCCAATGCTATTCATCATAACTCCCCCCGCGCCGCTGCGCCGTTTGTGAAATTTAACTGCGCCGCACTGCCGGATACGCTGCTGGAGAGCGAATTGTTCGGCCATGAAAAAGGGGCTTTTACCGGCGCAGTTCGCCAGCGGAAAGGGCGTTTTGAACTGGCGGACGGCGGCACGCTGTTTCTGGATGAAATTGGCGAAAGTAGCGCCTCTTTTCAGGCAAAGCTGCTGCGCATATTGCAAGAGGGCGAAATGGAGCGCGTCGGCGGTGATGAAACCCTGCGCGTCAATGTGCGTATCATTGCCGCCACCAACCGCAATCTGGAAGAAGAGGTGCGGATGGGCAATTTCCGCGAGGATCTTTATTATCGCCTCAACGTAATGCCCATCTCCCTGCCTCCGCTGCGTGAACGTCAGGAGGACATTGCCGAGCTGGCACACTTTCTGGTGCGCAAAATCGCCCAGAACCAGGGGCGCACCCTACGGATCAGTGATGGCGCCATTCGTCTGCTGATGGGCTACAACTGGCCCGGTAATGTGCGCGAACTGGAAAATTGTCTGGAACGTTCGGCGGTAATGTCAGAAAGCGGCCTGATCGACCGGGATGTAGTGCTGTTTAACCACCGTGAAAACACGCCTAAGCTCGCGATTGCCGCCACACCCAAAGAGGATAGCTGGCTTGATCAATCGCTGGATGAGCGTCAGCGGCTTATTGCCGCGCTGGAAAAAGCCGGCTGGGTGCAGGCCAAAGCGGCACGCCTTCTGGGGATGACACCCCGCCAGGTCGCTTATCGGATACAAATAATGGATATCAGCATGCCCAGGATGTGACGTTTTACTTTGTGGCATTCAGCACATTGTCAGCTAAACGCCACATTTACGACAAACAACGGCGAACAGGACTTTTATAATGTTTTATTTTTCAATGAATTAACTTTTTTGTGAGCGGTACGGGTTTTGCAGCAGGAAGACATGACTACGCAAATTAAGGAGCGATCATGACTTCCTGCTCTTCCACCACTGGCAAGGGTTGCCAGGCACCTGATGAACCTTTGAGCGATTTTATCGCCGGAAAAGTGGCGTCACACCCCTGCTACTCCCGTAGCGGCCACCACCGTTTCGCCCGTATGCACCTGCCGGTTGCGCCCGCCTGCAATTTGCAGTGTAACTACTGCAACCGAAAATTCGATTGCAGTAATGAATCCCGCCCCGGCGTCTCCTCGTCATTGCTTACCCCCGAACAGGCGGTGGCGAAAGTTCGCCAGGTCGCGACGGCAATTCCTCAACTGTCGGCGGTGGGTATCGCCGGACCCGGTGACCCGCTGGCTAACATTGGCCGCTCCTTCAAAACGCTGGAACTGATCCGCGAGCAACTGCCGGATATGAAACTGTGTCTGTCGACGAACGGCCTGATGCTGCCCGATGCTGTTGATCGCTTGCTGGAAGTCGGCGTTGACCACGTCACCGTGACCATTAACACCCTTGATCCGGATATCGCCGCCCAGATCTATGCCTGGCTGTGGCTGGATGGCGAACGCTACAGCGGTCGCGAAGCCGGACATATCCTGGTGGCCCGCCAGCTGGAAGGGGTGCGTAAGCTGACGGAGAAAGGCGTGCTTGTGAAGATCAACTCGGTGCTAATTCCCGGCATCAACGACCATTCTCTGGTCGATGTCAGCCGGACATTGCGGCAATACGGCGCGTTTATTCATAACATTATGCCGCTGATTGCCCGACCAGAACATGGCACCGTCTTCGGCCTCAATGGTCAACCCGAACCGGACGCGGCGATGCTTGCCGCCACCCGCGAGCAGTGTGGCGAGGTGATGCCGCAAATGACCCACTGCCAGCAGTGCCGCGCCGATGCGATAGGGATGCTCGGTGAAGATCGCAGCCAGCAATTTCTGTTTACCCCGGCGGAAACCGCGCCTGCGCCCTGGCTGCCGACACTACAAAAACGCGCCAGGTTACACGCCAGTATCGCCACTCAGGGCGAGTCAGACGAGGCGGATGCCTGTCTGGTCGCAGTCGCCTCCACTCGGGGAGATGTAATTGACTGCCATTTTGGTCACGCGGATCGTTTTCGTATATACAGCCTTTCCGCCGCAGGCGTTGTGCTGGTGAATGAGCGTTTTACCCCTAAATTCTGCCAGGGGAGCGACGAATGCGAGCCTCAGGAGAGTGAAGCGCGTATGGCGGCGATCATGGCGCTTCTGGCGGATGTGAAAGCCGTTTTTTGTTCGCGTATTGGCTATGGCCCCTGGCAGCAACTGGAGGCGCAAGGTATTCAGCCCTGTGTCGATGACGCGTGGCAACCGGTTGTCCCGACGCTGGCGCGCTGGTGGGAAAAGGCGCGTCGGCAGTGGCAACAGGCCGATCGTCATAAGGGGGTGGCATGAGCGCCTTCGCGCAGCACTACTGGCTTCACCGCCTGCTCCATCTCTACGCGCAGGGCGAAGGTTGTTATCCCTTGCAGATGGGACTTTCGGATAACTGCTGGCTGACGCTCACCCTGCAAAACGAGCCGCTGCATGCCACGCCGTCGGATGTGGTTTTGCGGCGTAAATTAATGTCTGAACTGATTGCCAGTCGTGAAGAGGAACGCACGCAGCTGGCAGACTGGCTGGCGTGTCATATGTTGCCGACGGCGGAGCCGATGCATCAGATCATCGCCAGCGTCTCGCTGGCATTTAACCATCTGTGGCAGGATCTCGGACTGAGTTCACGCCAGGAATTGCGCGAACTTATGACCGACTGCTTTCCGCAACTGGTAGAGATGAATAGCAAAAATATGCGCTGGAAGAAATTTTTCTATCGTCAGCGCTGCTTACAGACAGAGGGAGAACTCATTTGTCGCTCGCCCAGTTGCGACGCATGTTGCGAACGGCAGCTCTGTTTCGAGACGCATTAACTCTTCTGGCCCTGCCCGCGTGCAGGGCCTTTACTCTTTACCTTTCATAAATTGTTAAATCACGGATTTAAGCCTATATTTTAACAATCATCAGAGATGATTATGCTACGCAAGCGTGTTCATTTACCTGCGGCGTTAATGTACCTTGTATTATCGAGAATGATGTGAGGCGTGCGGATTTGTGAGGTAATGAATGTTTTCTTTTGTGGCCAGACAGGCAATTTTCGATAACAAATTAAACACTGTCGGTTATGAACTGCTTTTCAGGGATAGCATGGTAAATCGTTTCCCTGATGTTTCATCGGAACAGGCAACCACACAACTGATCGAAGAACAGTTTTTTGGTGCGCCAGTTGGTCGCAAGGACGAGCATACTTCCGTTTACGTTAATTTTCCGCATCAGTTATTGGTGGATGGCCTTGCCGAAACTCTGCCAAAAGATCGTGTCGTTATCGAAATTCTCGAAACCTCCAGCCCCGATCAGCGCTTGCTGGAAACCGTAAAACGGATGCAAACCCAGGGCTTTCGTATCGCACTGGATGATTTTTCGTTAAGTGCAGATTGGGATGCGTTTATTCCCTATATTAATATTATTAAATTCGATATTCAGAAAAATTCACGCGAAGAAATTGCTGCTTATATAGACAATCGGCATGAGATGTTACGTCACGCCGTTTTCCTGGCCGAGAAAGTCGAAAGTTATGACGAGTTTGAGGTCTATAAAAAAATGGGGTTCCACCTCTTTCAGGGCTATTTCTTCAGCAAACCCGTAGTACACAAAAGAAACAAGTTGTTACATAACCGCGCATTTGCCTTAAAACTCATGCATGAGGTTAACGTCGAATCGCCAAATTTGAATCGTATTGAAGATTTGCTCAAGCGCGATGTATCGCTGTCATTCAAGATTATGCGTTACGCACAAAATATCCTCTACAATAAAAGGGGTATTACCGGTTTACGTAATCAATCGCTGAAGGATATTGTCGTTTATCTTGGGATTAATGAGCTACGTCGCTTTGTGCTGGTGGCCTGTTTAACTTCATTCGAAACCGTTAAGACCACTGAAATCTATTATTTAAGCCTGATTCGCGCCAAATTCTGTGAACTGGCAGCGGCCCGTACACCGTCGCATACGTTATCCAACGAAGCCTTTATGGTTGGATTATTTTCGTTACTGGATGTGATCCTCGAAATGCCTCTGGAAGATCTGATGGCGCAAATTGCGGTATCGCAAGAGGTAATTGCAGCCCTGCAACACCAGAACGGCGCGCTCTATCAGTATGTCTGCCTCGCTATGCTCTATGAACAACGCCTGTGGGAAGAAGCCAGCGATAAGGCGAAAGAGATAGGTCTGCCGGAGTATGCAGTAAGTGAGATGATGAATAAAGCAACGAAATGGGCCGATGAGTTACCAGTAAGTTTTGCAAAATGAATAACTGAAATCATTTCGTCAACAGTTATTTCCGTTGCTAAATTATTCTTCGCTGAAACATTATTTCACTTTAGTCACAATCATATTATTTTCATTTTATTTACATTTCCAATACATTCACCGCTTCGACCACAGCCTTTTTTTAACCATTATCAGGCTGACTTCATAAAAATAAAAATATGTGATTAAGATCAATTAAAAAAAATCAACCTTTCCGCTTTTATTACCGATATAGCTATTACCTTTCATTAAAAAAATGACCACTATGAAAAAATTTTCTCAGGCATCCGTATTAGCAAAATTGCTGACCGGCTTTTCCATTCTTATAGTCATGATGTTAGTACTCGGCCTTGTCTCCATTTATCAGTTGCACGTCAGTAAATCTCATATTGATAAATTTCGTGATAATCGTATGCCGGGCGTGCGATATACCCTGGAAATGCGCGGGGTATTATCAGAAATGCGCTTACAGCAAATTCAGTATATCGGTTCCGTCACCCCTGCTGAGCGGGAACAACATCGTGGCGAGCTGCTGCAAAATCAGGCGACATTTTTAAATGCCCAGCGCCAGTTCGCTAAAATTTCCGCTGATGCGCCGGAAGAGACGCGTACCCTGTTTAATACGGTTGTCGATAACTTCCGTAATTTTGTCGACGTTAATGCCAAAGTTATCGAGGCCGTCAGCGCAGGCAGACTGGAGGAAGCGTCCAAAATCAGCGGCGCGGTGTCATCCAAATACCGTACCCAGTTGATGAAAGATCTGGCCACGCTGGTGGATAAAGAGGTAGCCAGCGGAGAAGAAGCGGGGGCGATTGCGCAGTCCGGCTACGACAAAGCGCTCTATACCTTCTGTGGGTTGTTGCTGCTGGCGCTGATTGCCACCGGGTTCATCGCACTTCTCATCTCCCGTAGCCTCTCCCGCCAGTTGGGTGGCGAACCCTCCTATGCCGTGGAGATCATGAATGAAATTGCGTCGGGTAATCTGAAAGCCGACGTCAAACTGAAAGACAACGATACCCAGAGTCTGCTGGCAACCATCAAATTTATGAATGGCAAACTGGCCGATATTATCGATGGGATCATCCATGGCAGTGAGGCTATATCTCTTGCCGCCAGCGAAATTTCACAGGGCAACAATGATTTGTCCCAGCGTACAGAGGAACAAGCCGCCTCGCTGGTACAAACCTCGTCGAACATGCAGCAGATTACAGAAAACGTAAAAAGTAACGCCGACAATGCCCGCCGGGCCAGCGAACTGGCGCGCGAAACGTCGCAAACCGCCGTTAAAGGCGGCAAAGAAGTGGACGATATGCTCAAGCGGATGCATGAAATCTCCGATAGCTCGCAGAAAATCGTCGATATCATTTCGGTAATTGAAGGGATTGCCTTCCAGACCAACATTCTGGCGCTCAACGCTGCCGTTGAAGCCGCCCGCGCCGGTGAACAGGGTAAAGGCTTTGCGGTGGTCGCCGGCGAAGTGCGTACCCTGGCGCAAAAAAGTGCCAACGCCGCCAAAGAAATTAAGCAACTTATCGAAGGGACCGTCCATAAAATTACCGACGGCTCTCGTTATGCGGACACCGCCAGCCGGGCGATGGAGCAGATCGTCACCTCCGTTAATAAAGTGACAGATATCGTTGCAGAGATTTCCGCCGCCTCGACCGAGCAGCATCAGGGGATTCGTGAAATCAGCGTCGCTATCGACCAGATGGATCAGGTTACCCAGCAGAACGCCACGCTGGTGGAACAGGCCGCCGTCGCCGCCCACTCCATGTCTGAGCAAAGCGAACAACTGCGTAACTCCGTGCGTTTCTTCCAGTTAAAAATGCAAGACGCCCGCTAAGAAAACGTGACGCCGGGAAACCGGCGTCTCTTTACTACCTGACCACCGCCTTCGGCTCCATAAACGCCGCGATCCCCCAGCGCCCCATTTCGCGACCGATCCCCGAGTGTTTAAAACCGCCAAACGGTGCCCCCGCTTCGTGTGCCAGAGTATTGATTTGCACCCGACCGGAGGTAATACGCTCGCCGATACGCTCTGCCCGCTGCATATCTGCACCTAATACCAGCGCGCTAAGACCGTAATCCGTGTCGTTAGCGATCGCCACGGCGTCGTCATCGTCGCGATAGGTAATTATTGACAGTACCGGGCCAAAAATCTCTTCACGGGCGATACGCATACTATTGTCCACATCGGTAAAAAGTGTCGGCTTCACAAACCACCCCTGCCCGCTATTTTCCGGACGCCCTTCTCCCCCGGCCAGCAAACGTGCGCCCTCTTGCAGACCCAGGCGAATATAGCCTTGTACCCGCTGCCACTGTTTGTCGCTGACCATCGGGCCAATTTCCGTTTGCGAATCAAGCGGGTCACCGGATTTCACCGCTTCAACCGCCTTGCGTAGCGCCTCTTCACACTCGCTTTTGCGTGATTGTGGTACCAGAATTCGCGTACCGGCAATACACGCCTGGCCGCTATTCATAAACCCGGCCTGGATGGCAAGCGGTATCGCTGTCGCCAGATCGGCATCGTCGAGAATCAGCGTCGGTGATTTACCGCCAAGCTCCAGCGTGACACGTTTAAAGCTGTCGGCGGCATTACGCAAAATCGCTCTCCCGGTCTGCGTCGAGCCGGTAAAGGAGATTTTGGCAACGTCCGGGTGGCGGCTGATGGCCTCACCCACCACAGCACCATAGCCAGTAATGATATTGCACACCCCTGGCGGTAGCGCGGCTGCATGCAGGGCCTTCATTACCACATGGGTCTGTAATCCGCTCATCTCGCTTGGTTTGATCACCGCCGTACAGCCAGCCGCCAGCGCTGCCGCGAGTTTGCCGCAGATAAACCCGGCGTTGCTGTTCCAGGGTGTAATCAGCCCGGCCACCCCAAGCGGCGTCATCTTCACCAGGGCTTTGCCGACGGAGGTGGAAAATTCAAATTGCCGCAAGTCATGCATGACCTGGTCAATCACCGCCACCGGATAACTGGCCATCCAGGCGGAACGCGACGCCGGGGCTCCGTATTCCTGGACAATGGCATGCAGCAGTTCATCCTGACAGGCTGCCATGGCATCCCGCATTCGTTGTAAAACCGCCAGCCGCTCTTCAACGCTTGTTTGAGACCAGTCAACAAACGCCGCTTTAGCCGCCGCAATTGCCCGCACGGCGTCATCGGTATTTGCCATGCGAATCCGCCCTGTCACCTCAGCGGTAGAAGGGTTGTATAAGTCGAAATAGTCTTCTCCCAGGGCCTGGGTAAATTCGCCATTGATCCAGAGATGTTCAAGCTGTTGCATAGTGTCCTCCACGATTGATGCAGCCAGTCTGGCATAGCTTTATCGCGCCGATAATCCGGGTTATCCTGCAAGGGTTGTTTCGATTATCAGGATAATCTATGCATCGTTCAGGTTTGATTGAGCTGGAAGTGGTGATGGCGGTGCTGCGTCGCGGAAGTTTTCGTGCTGCGGCCCAGGAATTGGGTATGTCGGCAACAGCGGTCAGCAACGCGATTGCCGGACTGGAAACGCGTCTTGATGCCAGACTCTTTAACCGCACGACACGTAGCGTCGCGCTCACCGAAGCCGGACAGCGTTTTGTCGCCCGCATCGGTCCGGCGCTGCAAGAGATCCAGCAGGCCGCTGACGAAATTCACAGCCAGCCTGATGAGCCGTCCGGCACGTTACGCATTAATGTACCGCAGGCTATCGGACAGCTTTTTCTCGATGAACTGGTGATTTCTTTTCTGGCGCGCTATCCGCAAATACGCATGGAAACCGCCAGCGATGCCCGCATGATCGATATCGTTGCCGAGGGGTATGACGCCGGGATTCGCCTGGCAGAGTCCGTTCCACAGGATATGATTGCGGTGCCGCTGACGCCGGATATTCATATGCGGGTGGTCGCCACGCCGCAGTGGTTTGCTCAATTCGGCACACCGCAGACACCGGAAGCCCTCACCCGCCAACAAGGTATCTGCATGCGGATGTCTCACGGCGGGATTTATCGCTGGGAGTTTGCACGCCACGGTGAACAGTTTGCCATTGCTGTGCAGCCAAGGCTTGCCACCACCGATCTGTTTACCTCCATTGCCGCAGTACGCGCAGGACTCGGCATCGGTTTTTTACCGGAATTGTATATTGCAGACGATTTACGTTCAGGCCGGCTGGTCAGTGTGCTCAATGAGTGGACACAGCCCTTTAAAGGGCTGTGTTTGTATTACCCCGGTCATCGCCATATTCCGGCCGGTTTGCAGGCGTTTATCGCCTTTATCCGCGAGTACAGACAGCACTCACTGTAACCCGGCACGATCCAGACCATAGGCCGCATCCTGCGAGCCGGGTGCCATTTGTGCCAGAATCTGCAGGCGGTTCCAGGCGTTGATGGTGGCAATGGCAAACGCCAGTTCGGAAATCTCTACTTCGCTAAAATGTTCCCGCACGTGGCGATAAACCGCATCCGTCACCCCATCCGGCCCGATATGTGTCAAGGCTTCGGTTAACGCCAGCGCCGCTTTTTCTTTGGCGCTAAATAACGGAGATTCCCGCCAGATAGCCACATGGTAAAGACGCAGTTCGCGCTCGCCGCGCAACTTGCCCTGCTTTACGTGCATATCCAGACAAAACGCGCAGCCGTTAAGCTGAGAGGCGCGAATATCCACCAGGTTTTTGATTGCCCCATCCAGTGAGCTTTTGTGTGATGCCATGCTGGCTTCGACCAGCGTATTGATAAGAGCAGGTATGGTCCGGAAGTGGTTAGCGCGAGTGGTCATTGTCATTTTCCTCATCAATTAATTAGACAAGCGCTATATTAGAGGCTTATGACGTACTAAAAAGGTACAAAAACAGACAAACAAGGTAGGACATGAAAACGGGCTATCGCGACATTTACACGCGCTACCGGCATAACATTCTCAGCGGGCAGCTCAAACCCGGTGACAAAGTTCCTTCGGTGCGTGTGCTGGCAGACGAACTTGGGGTTGCGCGTAAAACGGTGGAAACTGCCTATGCCATTCTGACAGGCGAAGGTTATCTGGTAAGTCAGGGCGCGAAGGGCACGCGGGTTAATCCTGATCTGCGGGTCCCTGAAAAGACGGAATCCCCTATCCAGACCTGGACGGCTGACACACAGCTCAAATCAATGGTGGATATTCGCGACCAGCAGGGTTACTTCCGTCTGGGCATCCCCGCGCTGGATGCTTTTCCTTATAAGAAATGGTTGCTTCTGTCAGGCAAAGCCGTACGCGCCATGTCCCCCGCTGAGATGACCAATCCCCCACTGATGGGGTATCCGCCGCTGCGGGAGACCATCGCCCGTTATTTGACTATTTCGCGCGGGCTGACCTGCACGGCACAGCAGATTTATATTACAGGCGGTTATCGTAATAATCTTACGCTGATCCTCAATGCGCTGGCGGTACGCGGCGATAAAGTCGTCATTGAAAACCCGGGCTATATCTTTGGTCAGCAATTACTGAAAAAGGAGGTAGAAAACCTCCATTACGCGCCAGTAGACAAGCAAGGACTCGATGTTGACTACCTGCTGAAAAACCATGCGGATGCCCGCTTTGTCTGTATTACCCCTTCACACCACAGCCCGCTTGCGGTCACCCTTTCTCTGGCCCGTAAACGCCAGTTACTGGAGTGGGCCACGGCTAATAACGCGTGGATCGTAGAAGATGATTATGATGGCGAGTTCCATTACACCCGCAAGGTACTGCCTGCCCTGAAGAGCCTCGATACTGATGATCGGGTCATTTATATAGGCACATTCAGTAAAACGATTATGCCTGCCCTGCGTATCAGCTACCTGGTCATGCCGCGCAGTACTCTCAGCGCATTTCATGAGACCGGTGAGATAACCGAGAGCGCACAACCCGTGCTGACACAAAAAATCGTCGCAAGCTTTCTTAGCGAAGGCTATTTCTTTCGCCATTTAAAGAAGATGCGCAACCTTTATCAGCAGCGTCGTCAGTTGGTGATCGATGCGTTAAACCAGGTTTTTCCGGATCTGTTCGATGTGGAGGTTAATGATGGCGGCATGCATATTATCGCGTTTCTGCGCCATGGCGCAGGAGATGTTCATCTGGCGCAAATCTGGCAAAAACAGCAGCTAAAAGTCAGTCCGCTTTCAGAGTGGTATAACAGCTCTGAAAAACGCTATGGGTTAATTATGGGATTCACCAATGTTCATAGCAGCAAAGAGGCGGTGGGATTATTACAGCGGGTAGCAAAAGAGACGCGGGAATGGCTTAAGGCCTGAAGGGGAACGAGTCCCCTTTCAGGCAACTACTCAGGGTAACGTACTGACGAATGAGATATCCCATGCCGTGGCAATAAGCGAAATACTGACGACCAGACCCATGACTACAGGCACCGCTCTTTCCAGCTTTTCCATTGCTTGTCCCTCTCTTTCGTTCTTGTTGCGCTAGGCTGCGGCAACAACGGATTTCCCTAGCCGAACGTATCGGCACTGGTGTGGCACAGTAAAGTATAGAAAAGATCTTCCATCCTGACAGACCTTTTTGTTTTTTTCCGCCGATTCTGATGCGTGTGTTGTTGGCGTAATAAATAGTATGTTGTAACTAAATTCATAAAAAAGAAAACCCGGCTGATGCCGGGTTGTCAAACTCAATGCAGAAGACTATCAGCACAGCGGTTTTACAGCCTGACGCATGCCCTGCAGCAGGATAGCGTCGAGATCCAGAGAAACCTGTTCTACCAGTCCGTTTACCTGAGTCAGATCCTGCTCCCAGTGGTCGCTTACCGACAGCACCGCTTTCACCAGATCGCTGGTGCTAATCTGATGGTCGCCATGCTGGCCCCACAGCTGCTGATAACGGGTGATCCAGTGTGCATCGTCCTGTACCGGATAAGCTTCGCCATTGCGGTCTGCGCGGTAGAAAGCAATCAGCGCGGCCAGCGCGAAGGTCAGGCGCGCAGGCAATTTACCGGTGGCTTTCTGCCCTGCCAGCAATTGCGGCAGAATGCGGGTACGGAATTTGGTCATGCCGTTTAAGGCAATAGAGAGCAACTGGTGTTTAATGTACGGGTTACGGAAACGTCCGGTCACCGCGCTGGCAAAGGATTCCAGCTCATCACGCGGCAGGTCAAGAACCGGGATGATCTCCTCATAAATCGCCTTCTCAACAAAGGCACAGATTTCGCTGTCGTTCATGGCTTCGCCCACGGTATCGAGACCAGCCTGGAAGGCGACAGGAACCAGTGCGGTATGCGCGCCATTCAGAATAGCGACTTTGCGCTCTTTATACGGCTTGATGTCATCGACGATCAGCACGTTCAGCGGGTATTTGTCCAGACGCAACTCGGCGGCCAGAGACTGCGCGCCCTGAATCACAAACAGATAGAAGTGTTCTGCAGTGTCGAGGAAGTTGTCATGGTAGCCCAGCTCCGCTTCAATTTTTGCCACTTCATCGCGCGGATAGCCCGTTACGATACGGTCAACCAGCGTGGAGCAGAAGGTGTTTGCGGTGTTGAGCCATGCCACGAACGCGTCGCCCAGCGCCCAGTCCTGCGCATAACGCAGCACCAGTTCACGCAGCGCGTCACCGTTATAATCGATCAGTTCACACGGGATGATGACCCAGCCTTTGTCTGCCGCGCCGTTAAAATGGCTGAAACGTTCGAATAACAGACGGGTCAGTTTAGCCGGATAGCTAACAGCGGGCGCATCATCGAATTTATCACCAGCGTGGTAGCTGATACCGGCTTCGGTGGTGTTGGAGAAGACAAAACGCATCTGTGGGTTATGCGCAAGTTTCAGGAACTCATCGTACTGCCCGTAAACACTGATTTCACGATTCACGCAGCGGATCAGGCGCGAGTCGCTGACCGCTTCGCCCTGCTCATTCAGGCCACGGATGATAGTGGTATACAAACCGTCCTGGGTGCTCAGCGAGGGCGGGAAGTCGCTGTCGATTGGACGAACAATCACCACTCCCGCATCCAGGTCAGTGTGCTCATTCAGTAAATCGATCTGCCAGTCAACAAAGGCTCGCAGAAAGTTGCCTTCGCCAAACTGAATCACACGCTCAGGGTAAGAAGCGCCGGGAAAATCGCGACGGTTAACAGTGTTCACAATGGGTTCCTTTTTGATTAGTCATACAACCTGTGAAGATTGGTCTAATAACTTATCAAACTTTTCGACCATGAACCCCTGTTTTGATCAAAGCGAGACAACATTTCCAGCGGCAGCCCCAAAAATGCAACACCCGTCACAAAAACGTATAAAAACGCTCGCCGCAGACCTTGTGCCATCCGGCGTCAAGACAATTGCGGGCTATTGCCGGCTTTCTGCCAGCCACTGCGGGTATAAAAAGATTACGTCCTGCAGCCAGTGTTACGGGCACGAATTTCGCGGGTGCAAAAAAGGCGAAAGAAGAGGAAGTGGTGCTTTTTAATCCTTAAAAGCAACCACCAGGCGAGCAACAGATTTTAAACACAACATCCACTGTCAGAGATTTAGCTATGGCATCAGCGTTCGCGATGGTTTTTGGTCTTCATGGCGTACATCCTGGCGTCCGCATCTTCCAGCCAGCTTTTTATATCGCCATTACCGTTATGATCGAACTCACTTACCCCCCAGGAGAAGGCGAGCTTCCAGGGTTTGCCGGAAGCCTGGTTCCAGGCTTCGGTCTGCTCAACCAGGTACTCAACGGCAATCCAGGCTCCCTGTTCATGCGTGTCAGAGAAAAGAACCGCGAACTCATCTCCGCCATAACGCACTAACAGATCCGCTTCACGAAAGCTTTCACGCATGACTTTCGCCATCGAACGCAGGGCTTCATCACCCTCGTTATGGCCCCAGTTATCATTAATCTGCTTAAAGCCGTCGAGATCCAGCCATGCCAGCGCAAGCGGCTCAGCGCGACGACGGGCGCTCTTAATAGCAAATTTTACCAGGTTATCAAAAGCGCGGCGGTTAAATAACCCGGTGAGTTCATCGGTGGTAGCCGCGCTCATCACCGCAAACTCATTTTCCACGATCAGTGCAAAATCTTTCAGAATATCCACCTCGGCGGACGAGAAACCGCGCGGGTTGCGATCGAGCAGGCAAAATGAGCCTACCAGCGCACCATCAGGCAGGCGCAGTGGATAGCCTGCATAAAAACGCAGATGGGATTCTCCGGTTACCAGCGGGTTATCACAAAAGCGCTCGTCGCAACCGGCATCGTTGATGATAAGCGGTGTTGCGCTAAGGATGGTATGCCCGCAAAAAGAGAGATGGCGCGGCAGGTTTTCGTGGGCAGCGCCGTCGCTGGTTTTGAAATGCAGGGTCTTTTCACCCACCAGCGTCACCAGCGCGATTGGCACATTGAATAACCGCTTTGCCAGCCTTGTTAGTCGGTCGAAACGTTCGCTGGTTCCTGTATCAAGCAGCCCGGATTCGCGTAACGACGCCAGGCGTTTTTCCTCATCAATGGGAATTGCAGGAGTTTTCATAAAGAACCTATCTCGCTAGTCAGTATCGGCAGGTGTCCGCGTAAATAAGACGTGATCGAGCGATCGAGTCGCGGTGTACAGGATAAAGCTTAGCGTATTCAGCACGTTTGTCAGTGTGAATAGATTTGATTTTTGCCGCGGCGTTTTGCTTTATAGAGGGCGTCATCAGCCGCTTTCAGCCAGTCGGTGACGTTTTGCATTTCCTGGGTTGCACTGGCAATACCAATACTGAGGGTACAATGGAAGGCATACTCCTGGCTTACGCTCATCACGGCGGCAGAATCCATAATTCGCCTCGCAACGGTAAGCGCCTCTTCCTGTGGGGTATCAGGAAGCAAAATGACGAACTCATCCCCCCCAAGACGGGCCGGCGTATCCGTTTTTCGCGTAGCGGCATGCAAAATCTTCGACACCGTAACCAGCAGCGCATCGCCCACTTTATGGCCAAACCGGTCGTTAACCTCTTTAAAATTATCAATATCGATGAACATCAGCATCGAATTACGTGGCGATTCGCGCAATTTATCGAGTTCATACTGGATACGTTTTTCCAGCAGGCGGCGGTTAGCAATATCCAGCAGGGGGTCCATCATTGCAATACGTTCCAGCTCGCGGCTTTTATTACGCAGCTTTACGGCAATGTTGTCGGTCAGTACGCTCAGCGCCACCATATAAATAGCAATCAACGGCAGCGTAGCGAACATGGTTCGCTGGGTCACTTGCACATCAACATTCATCCCCTGCGCAACCCAACCTGCTGCAAATGCTGACAGCATTAACAGACCGGCTTTACGCATCAGGTCAATGCCGCCCGCCGAGAGTCTGTCGGATAACAGGATCGTAGCGATGACCACAGAAGGCAGTGGGTTAACCGCCATCATCGCTATCCAGAATCCCCCGGCACCGGCGTCTAAGATCAGGTTTTGATGTTCCAGGGTCAGAGGCGTATCGGAGCGACGGGCTCGCAAAAAGGCCAGCGTCGGCCAGATAAAGGCGTTTGCGCACAGCAAAAGTATCAGCCAGAGGGGGCGATGTAGTTCAAGCAATACTGAAAGAATGGGAAAAAAACAGAGAAATGTCCCAAGAATACGCATCAGGTACATGCGCCTGACAAACCTGCCGCCAGTGATCCGCTCGCTTTTCTTCAAATTGTCAGATCCATTCATGGCGCAAATTATTTCCGATACATATACTCGGTTATAGTATTGACGATGAAAATTTGTAGCAAGTATTTTAATAACTTATATCTATCGCATTGCCTTATAACACCACAAACACGGTCTGTCGAATCAGGTAGTTCAGCAATCGATCGGTCTTAGAAACCGACGGAAGGGTTTAAGGTTTCTTCCATTGACGACTGACGCATGCTGGAGCGATTTCGCCCCGCCTTTTTGGAACGATAAAGATACTCATCCGCCTCAGCGAGTAATTTATTAAAGACCTCCGTCAGCGAACCGGAAACCACCGACCCGTTACTGACGCCAATACTGACCGTCAGGTGCAGTGTCCGGGCATGCCAGTGAAAAAGGTGTTCCTCAACCGACTTACGCAGCCGTTCAGCCAGTAACAGACCCGCTTGTGGACCGGCGGTGACGGCCACCACCGCGAACTCTTCCCCCCCCATGCGGGCAACCACGCCCTTCTCACCCAACTCCTGGCGTACCTTCTGCGCAAATGAGGCGAGCACCTGGTCGCCACACTCGTGCCCGTAGTTATCGTTGATGCTTTTGAAGTAATCGATATCCAGTAGCATGACGGTCAGGTGTTTATCAGCAAAGCTATTACTGTCGCGGTTGAGCGCTTCGTACAGGCCGGAACGGGAGTAAACACGGGTCAGGAAATCGTAATCCGCGCGCAGGGAGACATGACGCATCAGACGGTTGATGGTCTCCATGCTGACAGAGACAATGACCGGGCAAATTGCCATAGTGGCTATTCCCAGCCGGGCTGAAAACATGCGCGACATCTGCAACGGCGAGGCGACGAAAATATTGATCATTCCGTTGGCTATCAGAATAATTTCCAGCCCGCCGGTTATTAATGTCAACAGACAGGTCACCGGCAAGGAGAAGGTGACGGCGCACCAGATAAGCGCCGGCAGGGGCAATGCCAAGCTGCCCGCGCCACCGACCAACACCGAGCCCAGAACGGAGACCATCAACGCAACTACGGGCAGCAGCGTTTTGCTATTAAAAGCAGGCTCCCTTGACGGCCAGACAGCCGTCAGGATGCAAGGCAGGATCAGTACCCCTGTCGAGAACTGCTCGCTGAACCAGTCGCCAAACGCCATCAGAAAATCCTGGTTGATAACCACTCCCATCGATCCAAAAGCGCCGAAAAGAGCGCAGAGCATCGCCGCTACCAGGCAGTAAACAAAAAGATTAAGTGCGTTTATGGGTTGTGGCGCATGACGCATAAGCCGCTGTTCGCGCTGCACCAGTTGCGCCGTGGTCACGATAAAAACCATATTGGAAAGGTTAATCACCACCGATGACCAGCCCCACGATGTGGTGAAGCCATCGTAGATGAGCATTGCCAGAAAACTTATCAGATAGTAAGGCCAGCGCTGTAAAAAAGCGTAACGGGCAAAAATCCCTGCCATCACTGCGTTTAGCGGCCAGAAGAGCGAAAGCGCCTCGACCAGACGCAACATCGCCCCAACAGAATAAAAAAGCGTGGTGATGAAAAAAATCACCGCCGCGTTGATGAATGGCTGATCATTTCGCAGCAGACGAAAGGTGGGCGAAAAAAGAGCACGCATTACATATCAACCCCAGGTAAGGATGTAGCTGGTCATTTCGACGCGGCAAAAATTGCGTATAGCTTAACATGTAATGCATATATAACAGCCTTGTAACACGCGTTTATCGCCTGATTCATTAGTGTTATGAATTCATTTGCAGGACCAGCCAGTGGTAAATAACGCCGACAATATAGCGCTGTTGCGCCTCGGTGAGCTCAACACCTGCAGGAATGGCGTGCCATTTTGCCAGGCACCCCCGACAACAGGTGGCAGTGGCATGCTGAGCAATAAAGACCGGATGACCGCGCATGGGCGTCTGTTTGCCATCATTGTGCGGTAACGCCGGGGCCAGACGCCGGGCAACAAAGTCAGCCGCATGCGTCGCGATCACCTCTGCCCCTTTTTCCATACAGTACTGGCGCTCTTTCGCCCCCAGACGAAAGCGGGAACGAAAAGTGGAGCGGGCAAGCCGCGCAAACAGAGAATCGAGCTCAGACATCAGTACACCGAACGCCCCAGTTGTTGGGTGAGCGCCTCCAGTAAGGCAATCCCCGCCAGTGAATTTCCGGCCTCGTCCAGTTCCGGGCTCCAGACCGCAATGGCCATCTCTTGCGGGACAATCGCCACAATCCCACCCCCCACGCCCGATTTTGCGGGTAATCCAACGCGCCAGGCGAACTCCCCGGCATTTTGATACATCCCGCTGGTCGCCATCAGCGCGTTGACCTGGCGTGTTTGTTGCGGCGTTAACACCGGCTCTGCAAGATGCGGTGCCGTACCTTTATCGGCCAGAAAGAGAAAAGTACGCGCCAGCTCGACACAGCTCATTTTCAGCGCACAGTAGTGAAAGTAGTTTTGCAGTACCGTGGCAACATCATTATTGAAGTTCCCAAAGGATTTCATCAGCCAGGCAATCGCCGCGTTGCGTGCGGAATGTTCGAACTCTGAACGGGCTACCACGCTGTCGAAAGCAATATCCGGCGTGGCGGAAAGTTTGCGCACGATTTCCAGCATCCGCTGGCGCGGGGCGCTAAGGCGACTTTGCAACATATCGCAGACGACCAGCGCACCCGCATTAATAAACGGATTACGCGGTTTTCCCTGTTCTATCTCCAGCTGTAAAAGTGAGTTAAACGGCTGGCCGGAGGGGTCTTTGCCAACACGCGTCCAGATTTCATCCTCTTCGTAATGGTTCATCGCCACCACAAGGCTGAGGACTTTTGAAAGGGACTGAATTGAAAAACGTTCGTCGGCATCACCTGCCTGGAACTGTTCACCACTGACGGTACAAATAGCGATGCCCAGTTTATCCCCGCTAACAGTGACCAGCGCGGGAATATAGTCTGCCACTTTCCCCTGACCTTTCAGCGGACGTACCTGCTCAAGCAGTGCCTCAAGTACGTCATTATCCATGACTGTCGCCACACCCAATCCTTACTCGCAGCCGTAAAAGGGGCTGCGAGTATAGCAAAAATCAGGCCGGGAGACGAAAGCGGGAAACAGCCTGCATCAGCGCGTGAGAATCATTATGCAGCTGCACGGAAGCTTCGGTGGCATCCGTAACCAGTTCCCCGGTGCGGCGTGCCACATTATTCAACGAATGCAGACGACGGGTCATATGGTGGATGCTCTCACCCTGGCTTAGGGTAGCCGTGGAGATTTCATTCAGTAATCCGCTCAGATGACCGACCAGGCCGGTAACCTGTTGCAGGTTATCTTCCAGTTTGCTTACCGCGTGAGTGCCGTCGTTAATGCCCTGCAAGGAGTGGTTAATCAGTTGCTGGATGGTTTGTGTCGAATGACTGCTCTTACGCGCCAGCAGCCCAACTTCTTTTGCCACTACAGCAAAACCTCGGCCGTGGTTACCCGCATGCGCCGCCTCAATGGCGGCATTAAGCGCCAGAATATTGGTCTGGAAAGCCACCCCTTCTATCAACTCAACGATACCGCGCATTTCAGAAGCACGGCCCACAATCGCCTGCATCGACTGGTTAACCGTCTCCATCATACTGTCGCCTCCCGCCGCAACCTGTCGCGCTTCATCAGCACGTTCGCTGGCAAGCCGGGCATAGCCGGTATTACCTTCAACATGGGATTCGAGGGTCGCGATATGAGTCGTCACATCCTCCAGTTCTTGTGCCTGACGGGTCGATTGCTGATACAACTTCTGGTTGCCCTGCGCCAGGCTATCAATGTTGTTTACCATCGAACGGGTGGCATGACTCACCTGGCTGACCAGTTGTTGCAGCCCGTGCTGCATGGTGTCAACGCTCAGAGCAATCTGGTCAATTTCACGGCTGAAACGTTTGACGTCCGGCAGTGGCGCGGAAAGGTCGCCTGCCGCCAGCGTGTTGATATGGAAAATGAGCCGACGCAGCGGTGTAATGACCCAGCGCGACATGGCAAACCAGACTGCAATCGCGATAATCACCAGTAATACAGGCACCAGCACAAATACCTGCTGCAGGCGCGCTAATCCGCCCATTAAGGTCAGGCGACCTTCATCGGCCCGCTTTTCACTGACCTGCCGGAAGCGCGCGTAGTTCTCATTAAAATCGGCCTGAAATGCCTGAGCCGGAACGGCGAAGAAGGCATCGATCGAATTGGTTTTCACCAGCCCGTCGGCCTGCTCTTTGATGGCCCCGTAGAAAAGCTGGTAGCTCTTGACCAGCCCGTCATCTTTTGGTGGGTTCATCGCAAGCCAGGCCTGCCAGGATTTCTGTGAGGTCGCAAGCGCAGTCTGCGCCTCATCCATCAGGCTATGCCAGCTACCATCAGAACCGGTCTCTTTATCCTGCATAAAATAGACGCCCGCGCGGTTAAGCAGATCGCTTGCCGCCAGTAACGCCACGCGGGCTTCATCGACTTTAACTTGTTGCAGGTGGGCCTGTTGATTGAGTTGCTCATTATGCTGGGCATCACGTAACGACAGGGTGAGAACGAAAGAGGAGGCAATCTGCAGCGCGGAAAAAAGTCCGATTATCCAGAAGATACCTGCCAGTAAGCCGAACTGCCGTGGTGTCAGTTGCCGAAAAATTCGGCGGAAAATTTGCTTTAAGTTCATGATATTCTTCTATAACCTCACGATGCCCGCGAGTTTACGAAAGAAGTATGACGAAACCATGACATCCACAGACGGCGCGCCCCCGGGAGGGGCGCAGAAAATCACAGACGATCTTTCCATACGGTTTGCACGTTACAAAACTCATGCAGGCCAAAATGCGACAACTCACGGCCAAATCCGCTTTTCTTCACACCGCCGAACGCCACGCGGGCATCGCTGGCACTGTATCCGTTGATAAAGACCCCGCCACACTCCAGGCGAGCGGCAAAATCCTCTGCCAGCGCCCTGTCTGCGGTAAATACCGTCGCCGACAGACCGAAATCACTGTCATTGGCCAGTTCAAGGGCATGTTCCGCATCGCGCGCCACGGTGATGGCTGCCACCGGGCCAAACATCTCCTGACGAAAAGCAGTCATTCCTGGCGTCACATGAGTCAGTACAGTTGCCGGGTAGTAGTTCCCTGCCCCTGACGGTTTTTCACCGCCGAGAGCCAGCGTTGCCCCTTCACTGAGGGTCGCCAGTACCTGTGCGTGCAACTCATCACGCAGGTCGTAACGCGCCATGGGGCCAAGGTAGGTTTTCTCATCCAGAGGCTCACCCTGCGCTAAGGCAGCCGCCGCCGCAATAAATTTCTCCGTGAAGGCATCGGCAATGCTGGCTTCAACAATAAAGCGCTTTGCCGCCGCGCAAACCTGCCCGGTATTCTGATAACGTCCGGCCACTGCCGCTTTCACCGCCAGTTCAAGATCCGCATCACCGAGAACGATAAACGGGTCGGAGCCCCCCAGTTCCAGCACACATTTTTTCAGCGCAGCACCGGCCTGGGCGCCTATCGCCGCACCGGCACGCACACTTCCGGTGACGGTTACCGCCGCAATGCGCGGATCGTTTATCGCCTGGCTCACGCCATCGTTGGTGGCATTCACCCAGCCAAACACACCCTGCGGTACGCCGGCTTCGGCAAAGATATTGCCGATCAGATCCGCGCAGCCCAGCACATTAGGCGCATGCTTAAGCAGATAACTGTTGCCCGCCAGCAGAATCGGTACCGCGCCGCGCATCACCTGCCATAACGGAAAGTTCCATGGCATCACCGCCAGAATCGGCCCCATCGGGCGGTATTCAATCGTCGCCCGATTGTTTTCAACCAGGGTGGCTTCTGAACCCAGCATCGCCGGGCCGTGTTCGGCGTACCAGTCGCACAGGTTGGCTGATTTGGTGACTTCGCCGCGCGCCTGGGCTATCGGTTTGCCCATCTCCTGAGAAATCAACTGCGCCATCGCTTCACCGTGACGGCGTAACACTGCACCGACAGCACGCAAACTCTGCGCACGCTCATGAACGCTTTTTTGTCGCCACTGGCGATAGCCCCTGGCGGCAAGTTCCAGTGCAGCGTCTACCTCTTCCCGGCTGGCCCAGGGGGTAGCAGACAAGGTTTCCCCGGTTGCGGGGTTGACAGAAATAGCATGGGTGGCAGATGAAATTGACATAATTCTCTCGCTTTCGCTGTTCAGGTATTGCGCTATCGTCGCTGAATTTGTTATTTCTGAAAACTGAATAATATTAACTTCACTATTCACGAATGGAGAACACCATGGATTTAACGCAGCTTGAGATGTTTAACGCCGTGGCGCAGACCGGCAGCATTACCCAGGCCGCGCAAAAAGTGCATCGGGTGCCATCGAACCTTACTACCCGCATTCGCCAGCTGGAGGCCGACCTGGGGGTGGACCTCTTTATTCGTGAAAACCAGCGTTTGCGTCTGTCCCCCGCCGGACACAGTTTTTTGCGCTACAGCCAGCAGATCCTCGCGCTGGTTGATGAAGCCCGAATGGTCGTGGCCGGGGATGAGCCGCAGGGATTATTCTCACTCGGATCGCTGGAGAGCACCGCAGCGGTGCGCATTCCGGCAACGCTTGCCAAATATAACCAGCGCTATCCGCGTATTCAGTTCGATCTGGCAACCGGCCCTTCCGGCACCATGATTGACGGCATCCTTGATGGCACCCTGAGCGCCGCCTTTGTCGACGGGCCGGTGATGCATCCAGGGCTTGAAGGGATTCCGGTCTACCGTGAAGAGATGATGATTGTCGCCCCGCACGGCCACGAACCCATCACCCGGGCGGCTCAGGTGAACGGTTCCAGTATTTATGCGTTTCGCGCCAACTGTTCTTATCGACGCCATTTTGAGAGCTGGTTTCACGCCGACCAGGCTACCCCCGGTAAAATCCATGAAATGGAGTCCTATCACGGGATGCTGGCCTGTGTGATTGCCGGGGCCGGACTGGCGCTTATTCCCCGCAGTATGCTGGAGAGCATGCCCGGTCACCACCAGGTTGGCGCCTGGCCGCTGGCGGAAAACTGGCGCTGGCTGAATACCTGGCTGGTGTGGCGACGCGGCGCAAAAACCCGTCACCTGGACGCCTTTATTGAGTTGCTAAATGCCGATCCGCAGTCAGCCGTTTTTCCATAAAAATGCTGAGCGGATCTTCTGCATAGGGGGCAAAAGCCCCCCGCTGCTGATATCCGCAGCGTGTATAAAGACGGACCGCGGCCTGTTGTTTGATACCCGTTTCCAGGCGCAGCGTATGACACTCGCGCAGAAGAGCCGCATTCTCCAGGGCATCCAGCAGCTTCTCCCCCAGTTGCTGACCGCGATGGCGCGCATCAATGTAGACCCTTTTCATCTCGCCAGTACCGTCGTCATTAAGCACGATGGCGCCACAACCGACCATCGCACCGGACGCATTCACCACGGCATGCATGATTACGCTCTCAGATGGCAGCGATGCCAGATCCAGCAGATGATTGCTTTCAGCCGGGTAGAGTTCAGTCTGGTATGCATCAAGGGCGGCAATCAGGGCGCGAATGCCCGGCTGACTCGCCGAGGCAGGAATAAAGGTATACATAGCTCCTCCTGTTATTGTTCTGTTAAATTACGCGTAAACCCTGCTCACTTCGCCATACAATTAACTTATATATCCCTGTCCGGATTGCATAAAACGCGCCTGCGGCGGTAATTTACGCTCACGCGTAATCGTGATAACGGAAGAGAAATGAATACCAGAGCCCGCAAAGTGATGATCATCGGTACTGGCAATGTTGGCGCATCAGCCGCTTACGCCCTACTGAATCAGAACATCGCCGAAGAGTTGATCCTTGTTGATTTGAACCGCGATCGCGTTGAAGGTCATGTGCAGGATCTGGCGGACGCCGCCGCATATATGCCAGGCATGATGCATATTACCAGCCGCGATGCTACCGACTGTGCCGATGTGGACATTGCAGTCATCACGGTCTCCGGCGGCCCGCTAAAACCAGGGCAGACCCGCCTGGACGAACTACAAAATACCGCGCGGATCGTCAAAAACATCGTGCCGCAGATGATGGAAAACGGCTTCAATGGCATCTTTCTGATTGCCACCAACCCCTGCGACATCATCACCTGGCAGGTATGGAAACTCTCTGGCCTGCCACGCAGCCAGGTCATTGGTACCGGCGTATGGCTCGATACCACCCGGTTACGGCGCGCGCTGGCGCAGACGCTAGATATCGGCGCACAAAGTATTGACGCCTTTATCCTGGGTGAGCATGGTGACACCCAGTTTCCGGTGTGGTCGCACTCCTCCGTTTACGGTTCACCGATTGCCGATGTCTGGAAGCGCCGTACCGGACAACCTATTGATTTTGACGGACTGGCGGAGAGTGTGCGCAAACACGGTTTTGAAATTTACGCCCGCAAAGGCTGCACCGAGTACGGTATTGCCGGGACGATTGCTGAAATCTGCCGTAATATTTTTACCGGAAGTCACCGTGCGCTGGCGATCTCCTGCGTGCTTGACGGTGAGTATGGCGTGAGCGATGTCGCCATCGGCGTGCCTGCGGTCCTGACCCAGAGCGGCGTACAGCAAATTATTGAATTACAGCTGGAAGCGGACGAAGTGGCAAAATTCAACCATTCCGTTTCGGTGATTAAGGAGAATATCTCTCGCCTGCCGTAATACGCCGCTTAAAAAAAATGCCTGCGCCTGTGCAGGCATTTTTATCTCTCCCGGTCAGCTTTTTATTTTTCCGAAAGACAAATTAATGACAGATAACCTTGATTTTCATACCCAACCTCATCTCACAAGTCGTACAAAAGAAGGTTTGATAACATCACTATTAGATTTATCCAGGTCCGTGAAACGTATTAAGGGATTTTTATGACCAGTGAAGATAACAACGAATACACTTTTGTTGATGAGAAAGGAATTCCGGTTATTGATAGCAGGAAAAATGCTGAAAGTGGCGTTATTGATTGATACTGACACCATGCGGATGAGCTGAAAATAAACAGACGGTGTGGCAACGAGCCCGCCGTCTGTTTATCCAGGAGCCATCAACTGGGTGGCCACTAGCTGGCAATGGTTAACCGGGCTGGCAATACGGCAAGTTTCTGGCGAATATCGTCCCCCAGATGGCTGTCGGTAACAATATCCGTCAGTGAATCGAGACGGGCTACATTAAACAGCGACCATGCCCCGTATTTACTGCTATCGGCCAGCAATATCCGGCGCTGCGCATTATCAATCAATGCTCGTTTCAGCGCCGCTTTCTCTTCGGTTGGCGAAGTGATGCCTTTTTCCAGATCCCAACCGTTACAGCTAACGAAGGCCAGATCCGGCCAAATCCCCTGCAATAGCTTGCGACCGTGATCGCCGATGCACGACTGGCTGGTATCATCAATTCGCCCGCCAATGATGGTCACTTCGATTTGCTTAAACTCAGAGAGAAACAGCGCGATGTGCAAATCGCTGGTGATTACCCGCAGCGGCAGGTGCGTCAGCTGGCGAGCAAGTTCAAGCATAGTGGTGCCAGCATCAAGTACAATCGCATCACCCGCCTTCACCAGTGACGCGGCGGCACAAGCGATGGCATGTTTTTCCGACAGGTTACGCTGCATTTTCTCAAGCGTCGTCGGCTGCGAGGGGATAAACCGGTTAAGGGTAACGCCGCCGTGTGAACGGCTTATCACCCCTTCCTGATCGAGTTTGATCAAATCGCGGCGAATGGTGGCAGGAGACGCATTGGTTATGGTCACCAATTGATCTACCGTTACCAGATTATGTCCTTTCAGATAATCCATAATCTGTTCTAACCGGTTATATCCCTTCATATTATTCCCGTATGATTTGCATAGCTAACTGGATGGAAACCGCCATGCTTTCCGGTTTCGCTTTTCCGGTCCAGGCGATATCAAAGGCGGTGCCATGATCCGCAGAAGTACGGATAAAGGGCAAACCAGCTGTGATATTAACCCCATCGTAAAAACCCAGCAATTTTAATGGAATATGCCCCTGATCGTGATACATCGCCACCACCATGTCATACATTCCTTCATTACATTGCATAAAGACCGTGTCCGGCGGGCATGGGCCGAATACATTCAGCCCTTCGGCTTTCATCGCCTCCACCGCTGGACCGACGGTAGTGATCTCTTCATCGCCAAACAGACCATTTTCTCCGGCATGCGGGTTCACCCCGGCAACCGCGATACGCGGATTTGCGAAGCCAACGCGTTTGAGGAAAATATCTGCCACTCGAATAACCGTCTTGATACGATCCTGATTCAGGGTATCAAGAAATTTACGCAGCGCGATATGGGTGGTGACATGAATCACTTTGAGCTTCTCAGTATAGAGCACCATCGCGTAGTCATTAATATTGGTCAGTTTCGCCAGCAGCTCGGTATGCCCTGGATAGTGGTGACCACCTGAGTGCAGCGCTTCTTTATTCAGCGGTGCGGTAGCAATGGCTTTTACTGCGCCGGACATCGCCAGTTCGGTTGCACGACGCACGCAGCGATAGGCCAGATCGCCCGCCTGGGCTTGTACTTTGCCGGGTTCCAGCGCCTGCGGATCCGCCAGCGGCTCATCCAGCACGTTAATCACGCCGGGGGCGAAATAGGCGTCGCTGACCTTGTTGATAATGCGCAGCTCCGCATGTGGTGTGATATGCAGCGCCAGGATACGGTTAAACGTTTGGGCACAGCCGACAACCACAACCGGTGCCCCGGACAGTTCTCCTTCGACCAGCGATTTAATAATAATTTCCGGGCCTATCCCCGCAGGATCGCCCATCGTTACGGCAATAATATTAGTCACTCGACTTCTCCTCAATAAAATGCAAAACCTTGCGCAACGTGGTTTCGTCACCAAAACCACCCGCTTTGGTCATCACTGGTCGTTGCCATTCGCAACCTGAAAAATATCCCCAGGGCACACAGCCTGCGGCGCGCCCATGAATCTGAAACCCTTTTGCCCCGAGCGCCCTTGCGACCGCTATCGCCACATCCCCACCCGAAAGATAGAGGCCGTCAGGCGTGCTGTGTTGCAGCACATCCCGGGTAATTGCGCCTAAATAATCACAAATCCTCTCACCGCACTCAGAGCGACTTATCCCCCAACGCTCGCACAGCGCTATCACCTGATGGCGCGCCTGTTCATCCGGGCAGGTATGAACCAGGCAATGACGGCCATCGTTAAGTGCGGCGACGATCGCTGCGCGATAATCGGTGGCAGATGGCTGAAAAACATCATTGATATCAATAAAAATCGGTTCGCAGCGTGGATGCTGCGCGGCGATGCTCACCTGTTTTTGAGCGATTTCACTCATTGATCCGACAACCGCCAGTACCACCGACTGTTTTTGCGGCGCCAGACGGCGTGACAGGGCATCGCATAACCCGGCGGAACCGACCAGCAGCGGCCTTTCACTCGCCTGCATAGCATGAGTAACGATCTCATCCAGATCGGCGTCTGTTTGCGCATCAACCACCAGCAGCGTTGGAGCTTCCGCGCTGCCACTCATGAGCGCGACGGGCAACTGCGATGGCGTAATGTTCTGGGTATGCCCGCTAAAGAGCGCCACTACATCCGCACGCGTGATCGGTGTTTTCGGATCGCTGGCAAACTCGGTGTCGGTAAGCAGCACACCGTTTACCAGGCATTTCCCCTCGCGGGTAATGCGCCCTGCCGCCGGAAACGCCGGGGCGATAATCACCCTCTTCGCGCCCGTGACCTGCTGCATGGCCATAACTTCCGCCCCCGGATTACCGCGCAGCGTGGAATCTATCTTTTTCACCAGCCATGCCGGTGAAGAGTGACGCAGTACGCTTTTAGTCAGCGCGGCGACTTTCTCATACGCCGCCTCAGCCGTCAGCGCCCGGCTGTCACTGTTATAAATGAGCACCTGTGCATCACTTTGATATGTCGCTTCCAGCGCCACTTCTACGTGCATTCCTGCCTGCGCAAAGCTTACGCCCGCATCGTTCGCACCTGTGAAGTCATCGGCCAGAATCACCATTTGTTGGACCGCGCTTTGTTTGTTCATCCCTACTCCGCGTCGTTACGTTCTGGATATGATTATATTCAATCATAATTGATTATATGTGAGCAAGATCAACTTATTTAATTTGCGAATAAATTATAAATTCATGCCATACAGTGACCGTGATTGGAAAAACAATGATTGAGTTCAATCACCACAAAGAGAGACAGGAGAAGGTTGTGGTAACAATAAACAGCACCCTTATAAGCGGCGCAGGGGCGATTCCCGCTATCGCGCCTTTGCTTACGGGTAAAAAGAAACTCTTACTGGTCAGTGATGGCAACGTCATCAAGCTTGCCGCGACGCAGCAAATTCTGAGGTTATTGCAGGAAGAAGGCCGACTGGTGCAAGTTATTGACAACGTACCGCCAGAACCCAGCCAGCATGATGTCTCCGGTATTCTCGCCGACACGCCAGACGCGACATTTGACCTGGTTGTGGGTATCGGCGGCGGCAGCGTTCTCGACGTCACCAAACTGTTATCGGTACTCTGTCATCCGCTCTCACCGGGTCTGGACGCCCTGCTGTCCGGGGAAAAACCGACCGCACGCGTGCCTTCTTTACTGATTCCGGCCACCGCCGGGACCGGCTCCGAAGCCACACCGAATGCAATTCTGGCTATCCCGGAACAGAGCACCAAAGTGGGCATCATCTCCCCGGTGTTGCTGCCGGATTATGTCGCCCTGCTGCCGGAACTGACCACCAGCATGCCTGCACATATTGCCTCTTCGACCGGTATTGATGCCCTGTGCCATCTGATCGAATGCTTTACCGCCACGATCGCCAACCCGGTGAGCGATAACGTCGCCCTGACTGGTCTGCGTAAACTTCTGCACAACATCGAAACCGCCGTCAGTGAGCCACATAATCTGACCGCGCGCCTCGAAATGTTATGGGCCTCTTATTACGGTGGGGCGGCGATCACGCATGCGGGAACCCATCTGGTGCACGCACTCTCCTACCCGTTGGGTGGCACATACCACCTGCCGCACGGTGTCGCCAATGCCATTCTGCTGGCCCCCTGCATGAAAGTGGTGCGCCCGTATGCCGTCGAAAAATTTGCACAGGTCTGGGATCTGGTTCCGGGCGCTGATACCACGCTCAGCGATGAGGATAAATCTCACGCGCTGGTGGATTACTTTGCCGCGCTGGTAAAACGCCTCAACCTGCCGGATAACCTGGAGTCGCTTGGGGTACCGCGCGCGGATATCCCGTCGTTGGCCGATGCCGCCCTGAATGTTAAGCGCTTGATGAATAATGCCCCTTGCACTGTTGATCACGCCGCCGTGCAAGCGATTTACCAGACATTGTTTCAAATAAATTAAGAGTGAAGGAGAACAAAATGAGCACGAGAATTGCAGGGGTTTTGACCGCAATCGTTACCCCCTTCGATAATGAAGGGGCACTTAATGCGGCCGCGTTACGCCATCAAATTAATCGCCAGTTGGATGCAGGCAACGGTATTTTTTGTGGTGGCACTAATGGTGAGTTTTTCGTTCTGAACGAGCAAGAAAAAATTGCAGTAACAGCAACCTGTGTTGATGAAGTGGCTGGTCGCGCCAGCGTGGTGGCACATATTGGTGAGATCTCTACCCGCGAAACCATCCGCCTGGGTAAACAAATTGAAAAACTGGGCGTCGACGCGGTTTCTGTGATCACACCTTATTTTGTTCCCTTAAAACAAAACGAATTAATTACCCATTATACCGCGATTGCTGATGCACTCAGCGTACCGGTATTTCTCTATAACATACCTGCCCGCACCGGGAATACTCTTGAACCGCAAACCGTTCGCGTGTTGGCGGAACATCCAAACATTATTGGCATTAAAGACAGCGCGGGTAGTTATGAAAGCCTGAGCGGATTTCTGAATGCCGTAAAAGATATCGATAATTTCGATGTTCTGAATGGACCGGACTCCCTTATCCATCAGGGTTTTGTTGATGGTTGTTCTGCCTGTATTTCTGGGCTGGCAAACGTCGCACCAAAAGAAATTAATGCAATCTGGTCCCACTTCCAGAAAGGTGATATCGAAGGTTCACGCCTGGCGCAAGAAAGTGTCACCGGTCTGCGTACCGACCTCTATAAAGTGGCTTTTTCTCCTGCCGCAGTGAAAAAAGCATTGCAAATTTTAGGACAGGACGTCGGGGAAAGTCGCTACGCCGTGGAGTTCAACCCACAGCAAATCGAGCAGATCGAAAAAGTCATTTATACCTATCTGCAGTGATATTTTTTGATAGCGGCGCTTCGCGCCGCTCTGTGACAGGAACTTGCCATGAAAGTAATATGTACATCTCCGTCATTCGCTAAATATGACGCGAAACCAATCGAAATGCTTCGCCAGGCCAATCTTGAGTTGGTTTCATTACCCGCGGATGCCCCTGTCAGCGCGCTTGAACCCCATCTCGCCGACACGGTCGCCATGATTGTCGCCTTTACGGAAGTAGATGCCGCCATGCTGGCAAAAGCGCCGAATCTGAAGATCGTCTGCAAGCACGGGGTGGGTGTTGACAACATTGACCTTAACGCGACGAAGCAAAGAGGAATCTTCGTAACCAACGTACCGGATGCTAACAAACATGCGGTTGCCGATTTTGCTTTTTCTTTGATCCTGAGCAGCGCCCGACAATTAACCACTGCAATAAATGAAACCCGTGCAGGCAAATGGCCACGTATTTTTGCTACCGATGTCTATGGAAAAACAATTGGTATTGTGGGGCTTGGTAATATTGGCAAACAGGTTGCATTGCGTGCTCGCGGATTTAATATGCGCGTTCTGGCATATGATGAATGGCAAGATCCTGAATTTGCGTCTGCGAATAATATTGAGTATGTGTCGTTAGATACGCTGACCCAGGAAAGTGATTTCATTACTTTACACACACCGTTAACACCGCAGACACGTAATTTATTCGATGCTGACCGCCTTGCAAAAATGAGGAAAAGCGCATTTTTGATTAATGTCTCTCGTGGTGGCGTAGTCAATGAAGATGCGCTATTTAGCGCATTACAAAATCAGATTATCGCAGGCGCTGCAGCGGATGTATTCGATACCGAGCCTTGTGACAAGCATCCATTATTTACTCTCAATAATTTTTTACCTACATCGCACATTGCGGGTTATACCGACGGCGCGATCAGTGGTATAAGCATGCGTTGTGTTAATAATATTATTGCGTATGTCATTAACGAGCAACGCCCAAGTAATATCATGAATTCATTATAATATTTACGTGGAAAAGCCTGTTCATTTCCACTTTTTTCTGAACATCTGATTATGAGCCGACATATGAATAATATTGCCGCTAAAACACGTATTCGCTGGTGGATAGCTGGTTTAATGTGGTTGGCGATTGCCATTAACTATATTGACCGTACTGTATTGTCTGCCGCCGCCCCCCATCTGATCGACGAATTAAAACTTGATCCTGAAATGATGGGTTTTATCATGGCTGCGTTTTTTTGGTCCTACTCATTATTGCAAATTCCAGCGGGCTGGTTTGCTGACCGCTTTGGACAGAAAAAAGGGCTGGGAATTGCCGTTGCATGGTGGTCGATAGCCACTTCATTAATGGGTGTAGCCACCGGTTTTAAATCGCTTCTCGCCCTGCGTCTGGCATTAGGTGTTGGTGAGGCAGCAGCCTATCCCAGCAATGCTGGTATAACCGCACGTTGGTTCCCGGATAAAGAACGAGCCACTGTATCCGGCCTCTTCGACAGTGCATCCAAGTTTGGTGGTGCCGTTGCCATGCCGCTTATTGTATGGATGATCTATACCTTCGACTGGCGTCTGACTTTTCTTATCATTGGTGGCGTCGGCTTATTGTGGGTGATTGCATGGTATTTCATTTATTCCGAGAATCCGGAAGATCATAAGAAAATTAGTCAGGAAGAAGTTCGCCTGATTCGCGATGGTCAGGTACAGAAACATGGCGATAAATCTGTGCTGCCTATGAAATGGTATAAATTACTGCGCTATCGCAACATATGGGCAATGTGCCTGGGTTTTTTCACCATCAATTACACTTCCTATTTCTTTATTACCTGGTTACCAACATACCTGGTAAAAGATAAAGGTATGGATTTTATTAAGATGGGAATGGTCGCTGCCCTGCCATTATTATGTGGAATGATCATTGAAGTTGTAGCGGGCTGGGCCTCGGATCGAATGGTCCATAAAAAAGTATTGTCATTAACGGCTACGCGTAAACTTTTCCTCACGATTGGTCTGTTAATGGCGTTGTGTATAGGTTTTGCTCCTTTTACCGACTCCGTTTTTATGACTGTATTCCTGCTTTGCGTGGCAAAATCAGGTACGACCGTTGCGGCATCACAGGTTTGGGCATTGCCAGGTGACGTTGCGCCGAAAAATAGCGTGTCTATTGTTGCAGGTTTACAGAATACCGTTTCCAATCTCGGTGGTGCGGTTGGCCCCATTATTACGGGTGCTATCGTTGCTGCGACAGGATCTTTTACCTGGGCGCTGGTGTTCTCAGCCGTGCTGGTTGTACTGGGGATCGTAAACTACCTGTTTCTGATGGGGAAAGTGGAACCCATTATTGATAGCGAGACGTTGACGCAACTGAATACGGTTAAACAACATTAATACACAAAAGCGAGTAAGCAAGAACCCGGCACGCCTGCCGGGTTCTTGCTTAACGCAAATAGACTTTACCAATCAGATAGGTGGTGGCCTGACCGCCAATCAGTACCCTTTCGCCACGCGCTTCGCAGCGCAGTTCACCGCCACGGGCCGATAGCTGACGTGCCTGCATAACGGTTTTGCCCAGTTTATCCGCCCAGTAGGGGATCAACATGCTGTGGGTCGAACCGGTTACCGGATCTTCCGCTACCGCTTCACCGGGACAGAAAAAGCGGCTGACAAAATCGTGTTCATCACCAGGGGCGGTAATACAGACCATTTTCTTTAAGGGGATCATCGCGGCGATGTTCGGGGTGACGGCTTCAACCTGCTGCTGATTTTCCAGCACAACCATATAATCGCGCGCCACGCGCACCTCTTTGGCCTGGGCGATGCCCAGTGTTTCAAACAGCAACGCAGGCGGTGCTTCTACTCGTTCTGTCAGCCAGGCCGGGAAGTCCAGGGTCAGCCAGTCGCCTTTACGGCTTACGGTGAGCGGGCCAACAAAACGGGTAGCAAAGTTAATATGCGTATCGGGGTAGTCCAGATACTCGAAAATCACATGTGCCGCGGCAAGCGTGGCATGGCCGCAAAGGTTGATTTCATACTGCGTGGTAAACCAGCGCAGCTCAAAACCGTCATCGTTACGAACAAAAAACGCGGTTTCAGACTGGTTGTGCTGCTGCGCCATTTTCAACAGCACCTCATCAGGCAACCATTCTGTTAGCGGACAAACTGCGGCGGCGTTGCCGCCAAACGTACGGTCGCTGAATGCGTCCACCATGTAGAAATCGATTGTGTGCATAGCCTTTCCTCTTGTTTTACTTTGTTTTTCCCTTGTATTGCTTTTTGTTTCAACTGGCATCATCGTCCCCCAGCGAAAAATGAGACGCTGATCACAAAAAGTTTGTATTTTGAGCAATATTGGATCTAAGATCTGCACATCTTCTTCACCTGCTACCGGTCCCAAAAGATATGACAACACAAATGGTTTCACGAAAAGTCGCGTGGCTCCGGGTGGTTACGCTTGCCATTGCGGCGTTCATTTTCAATACCACAGAGTTCGTGCCCGTGGGGCTGCTGTCGGACATCGCGCAAAGTTTTGACATGGAAACGCCGCAGGTCGGTATTATGCTGACGATCTACGCCTGGGTTGTGGCGCTGATGTCACTGCCGTTTATGCTGCTGACCAGCCAGGTGGAGCGTCGTAAGTTGCTGATTGGTCTGTTCATTCTCTTTATCGCCAGCCATGTTCTCTCCTTCCTGGCGTGGAATTTCCATGTGCTGGTGATAAGCCGCATCGGTATCGCTTTCGCCCATGCTATTTTCTGGTCCATCACCGCATCCCTCGCCATTCGACTGGCCCCGGCGGGCAAACGCGCACAGGCGCTGAGCCTTATCGCTACCGGTACAGCGCTGGCTATGGTGCTGGGTATTCCGATTGGCCGCGTCGTCGGGCAATATTTTGGCTGGCGTACAACCTTCTTCGCCATCGGCTTTGGCGCGCTGGTCACCCTGATGTGCCTGATAAAACTCTTGCCGAAGCTACCCAGCGAGCACTCCGGTTCACTGCGTAGCCTGCCTGAGCTATTCCGTCGTCCGGCGCTGTTGTCCATTTACCTGCTGACGGTCATTGTGGTTACCGCCCACTACACCGCCTACAGCTATATCGAACCGTTCGTACAGAATGTGGCGGGCTTTAGCGGTAATTTCGCTACCTTGTTGCTGCTGATACTCGGCGGTGCGGGGATCCTCGGTAGCGTGCTGTTTGGTAAGCTGGGCAATAAACATGCCTCCGGTCTTATAAGCGGCGCAATTGGCCTGCTGGTTATTTCTCTGTTGTTGCTACGCCCTGCGGCTGGAAGTGAGATAAACCTGGCCGTGTTGAGCGTCTTCTGGGGTATCGCAATTATGATTATCGGCCTCGGTATGCAGGTGAAAGTCCTGGCGCTGGCACCAGATGCGACCGATGTGGCCATGGCGCTATTCTCAGGAATTTTCAATATCGGAATTGGCGCGGGCGCGCTGGTCGGTAACCAAATCAGTCTGCAGTGGTCGATGTCAGCCATTGGCTATGCGGGCGCCATTCCGGCACTGGCCGCGCTGGTCTGGTCGATTATGATTTTCCGCCGCTGGCCTGTATCGTCTGAAGAAAGGCAGCAAGCGCACCACCTGTAATACCTCACCGTCAGCGGGTCGCCGTAGCGCAACCCGCTGAGGGGTTAACGTCCCCGCCGCTTCTCAGTCACCATCTGCGTCTGCACAGGCGGCGGGCTGCTGGTAGCGAGTCGCATCAGACCGCCGCGTGGTAGGTCGTAATGATTTCCAGCACCCCATTAATGATAAATTGCACACCCATACAGACCAGCAAAAAGCCCATCAGACGGGAGATAGCCTCAATCCCCCCCTTACCCACCAGCCGCATTATCGCACCGGAGCTGCGCAAACATCCCCAGAGGATCACTGCCACGGCGGCGAAAATCAGCGGCGGCGCAAGCCATAACACCCATTCAGGGAAAGTATTGCTTTCGCGCACGGTCGACGCGGAACTGATGATCATGGCAATCGTTCCCGGCCCGGCAGTACTTGGCATGGCCAGCGGAACGAAAGCGATATTGGCCGTCGGCTCCTCTTCCAGCTCTTCCGATTTGGTTTTTATCTCCGGCGCCTCATGCATTTTCTGCGGCGGGAAGAGCATGCGAAAACCGATAAAGGCTACGATAAGCCCACCGGCGATACGCAACCCCGGAATCGAAATCCCGAAGGTATTCATCACCACTTGCCCGGCATAATACGCCACCATCATGATGGCAAAGACATAAACAGAGGCCATCAGCGACTGCTGGTTGCGCTGGGCGCTGTTCATATTGCCCGCAAGCCCTAAAAAGAGCGCAACGGTGGTAAGCGGGTTCGCCAGTGGCAGTATCACCACCAGTCCAAGGCCTATGGCTTTCAATAAATCCATCATCTAATAAGGTTCTCCTGGGCCAACAAACGTACCGGAAAGTATATCTTCATCGTAACCTGACCAGCACTGGCTTTGCTTATCTATTAATTAAGCTCATAAAAACATACACATAACTGAGACATAAAACGGACATAACCCTGTTTTAGCAAATCGTGGCATAAGCTAATTCATTCGGTTGACTTATACTTGCCTGAGCAATAATATCTGCCGTGACTAATATACTTGCCGGGGCAACCACTGTGAAAAGCACAAGTGATCTGTTTAACGAAATCATTCCACTTGGTCGCTTGATCCATATGGTTAACCAAAAAAAAGATCGCTTACTTAACGACTATCTTGCGCCGCTGGATGTCACCGCCACGCAGTTTAAGGTGCTCTGTTCTATCCGCTGCCAGGGATGTATCACCCCGGTCGAATTAAAAAAGATCCTCTCCGTCGACCTTGGTGCGCTGACGCGCATGCTTGACCGACTGGTCTGTAAAGGCTGGATCGAAAGAAATCCTAATCCGCATGACAAACGCGGCGTGCTGGTGCAATTAACCACCGACGGCGCCGCGCTATGTGAGCAATGTCATCAATTAGTAGGGCAAAACCTGCATCAGGAATTAACAAAAAACTTAACGGCAGAAGAAGTGGCAACTCTGGAGCACTTGCTCAAGAAAATCCTGCCGTAACGAAAAAAGAGGTATGACGATGTCCAGACGCAATACTGACGCCATCACTATTCATAGCATTTTGGACTGGATTGAAGATAACCTGGAATCGCCGCTCTCACTGGAAAAAGTGTCAGAGCGTTCGGGTTACTCCAAATGGCACCTGCAACGGATGTTTAAAAAAGAGACGGGACACTCGCTGGGGCAGTACATTCGCAGCCGTAAGCTGACTGAAATCGCACAGAAGCTGAAAGGCAGTAATGAACCGATCCTGTATCTCGCGGAGCGCTATGGGTTTGAATCGCAACAAACCCTGACGCGCACGTTCAAAAACTACTTTGACGTGCCACCACACAAGTATCGTGTGACCGAAATTCCCGGCGAGTCTCGCTATCTATTTCCGTTAAATCACTGTAATTGCTAATCGCCTGTTTTAAAGACGTATCGAGGAAATCATGAAACGTATTGCCTGTGCCGCCCTCACCGTGATGGTGTTACTGACCGGCCAGAGTTATGCGGAACAATTCGCACACCCTGCGAAACAGAACCCACGTGACACAATGGTTATGCCCACCTCCCATGAACAGTCGCCTTTCGACTTTAACCACATGGGAGCCGGGAGTGATAAATCCGACGAGTTGGGCGTGCCTTATTACAACGCGCGCACCTAATCGTTTTGCCCCGCCTTCGGCGGGGCTTTTTTTCTCCTACGCCTGAACAGCCCGACGTAAGCGAAATCCAAACACATTAATATACAAACCCGCCATAATCAGCACCGCTCCGCCCAACTGCAATATCGACAACGACTCACCCAGAAGCAGCGCGGCACTTGCCATTCCTACCACAGGCACCAGCAACGATAGCGGCGCAACGCGCCAGGTTTCATAACGGCCAAGTAGCGAACCCCAGATGCCATAACCAATAATTGTCGCCACAAACGCCAGATAGACCAGCGACAGAATAGTCGTCAGGTCAATACTGACCAGGCTTTGCAACATCAACGCCGGACCTTCAAATATCAGCGATGCCACCATAAAGGGAATGATGGGGATCAACGCACTCCAGACCACCAGCGACATCACCGGCGGGCGCGAGGTATGGCTCATGATTTTTTTATTGAAGATATTGCCGCAGGCCCAACTGAACGCCGCCGCAAGCGTCAGGACAAAGCCGATCATCGGGATATGTTGCCCGGTCAGGCTGGCCTCAATCAACACCAGCACACCCAACACCGCCAGCGCAATGCCCGCCACTTGTTTCCCCTGCAACCGTTCACCGAACACACCGGCACCAAGAATGATGGTGAAAAAGGCCTGTGCCTGCAAAACCAGCGACGCGAGGCCGGCAGGCATGCCGAATTTGATGGCGCAAAACAAGAAAGCAAACTGCCCAAAGCTGATGGTCAGCCCGTAGCCCAGCAGTAAACGCAGTGGCACTTTAGGTCGCGCAACCGCCAGCAATGCCGGAAATGCCACCAGCATGAAGCGTAAACCCGCCAGCATAAGTGGAGGCATATTGTGCAGCCCAACTTTGATCACCACAAAATTCAGGCCCCATACCACCACAACCAACAGCGCCAGCAGTCCATCTTTACGCGTCATTCTTTGCCTCTGTTTTTTAAACTTTTGTAAAAAATTTACGTTAACGCAAAAATTAGTCCAGAGACAGATCATTATTTTTGGCAGGTCAGTTTTGGCATCCCGTGATAAATCAACCGATGTACATCACGCTTTATGCATGTTATTGCTGTTAGACATCACAAAAAAATATAACAACAGGCATTGTCGGGCAGGAAAATGATCTCAACACAAAAGCGTTCTACCGCCGCGCTACTGGCGTCGTCGTTACTGTTAACCATCGGGCGCGGCGCAACGCTGCCATTTATGACTATCTATCTCAATCGCCAGTACGCCATGTCTGTAGACCAGGTGGGGTACGCGATGACGACGGCGTTAACTATTGGCGTGGTCTTTAGTCTTGGCTTCGGTATTCTGGCGGATAAGTTCGATAAAAAACGCTATATGTTGCTGGCGATCGCCGTTTTTTTGTTGGGTTTTAGCGCCATTCCCCTGGTGAGCCATGCAGGTCTGGTGGTGCTCTTTTTCTCGCTCATTAACTGCGCTTACTCGGTATTTTCGACCGTTCTGAAAGCCTATTTTTCCGATACGCTGGGTGCGGCGGCAAAAGCGCGGATTTTCTCTCTCAACTACACGTTTATTAATATCGGCTGGACCGTCGGGCCACCGATTGGCACGATGCTGGTCATGTACAGCATCAATCTGCCCTTCTGGCTCGCGGCCTTCTGTTCCGCAGTACCGCTGGTATTTATCCAACTATTCGTTCGCCGCGTCAGTGCGGCGCAGAACAGCGAAAACAGCGTGGCCTGGTCGCCGTCGGTATTGTTGCGTGATCGTGCGCTACGCTGGTTTACCTTATCGGGACTGCTGGCATCCTTTGTCGCCGGATCGTTTGCGTCTTGCATTGCTCAGTATGTCATGTCAATCGCAGACGGTGACTTTGCCGAAAAAGTGGTGGCCGTGGTACTGCCGGTTAATGCCGCCGTCGTAGTAACGCTGCAATATGGGCTGGGAAGTAAGCTCACGGCAAAGAACCTGCGTCCATTAATGGCTTTCGGCACCCTCTGTTTTGTCCTGGGGCTGGGCGGGTTTATGTTTTCCGGGGACAATCTCTGGTTGTGGGGCGCGTCGGCCGCCGTCTTTACCCTTGGCGAAGTTATTTATGCGCCCGGCGAGTACATGCTGATTGATAATATTGCGCCGCCGGGAATGAAAGCGAGCTATTTCTCTGCCCAGGCGCTGGGCTGGCTGGGGGCGGCCATGAACCCGCTGTTAACCGGGATTATCCTGACCACCCTGCCGGCATGGACACTCTTTATCATTATGATGGTGACCATCATCCTGGCCTGGCTGATGATGCTCAGAGGTATGCAGGCAAAACCGCTGGGCGTGTTGCAGGCAGGCTAGCCTGCCTTACCTTTCGTGGTTTGCGCGAAGCTGCGGCGTGTTGTCGAGTAAACGGATAGCGGGAACAAAACAGGCCGCCACCGTCGCCAGAACCACCGCCAGCGCGCAGGCCAGCAGGACATCGGTGCTGCCATAGTGCTGCGCCAGCTGACCGGCGGCAATTTCGCCGACCGGAATCGCAACAAACGAGCCAAGCGCATCATAAGCATAAACCCGTGCAAGTTTTTCAGGCGGGATATGTGTTTGCAGAGACTGCGCCCATACCACGCCAAACAGACCAAAGCTCACCCCTGCCAGGAAGAAACCTGCCATTAGCGCTGTTGTGGTGGGATAAATACCCAGGGCGAGCAAAGGGAGCGCACAAAAGTTAACCAGCACCACGCCAATAAAGAGATCGCGTCGGGGTCGCCAGCGCAGCGCAAGCAGCGAACCTGCAATCAGGCCAATGCTTTGCGCCGCCACGGCAAATCCCCAGCCGGTGCGGCCGAATGCCTCATCCGCGACGACAGGTCCAAGCACCATCGCCATGCCACTAAAGGCCGCATTGACGATGGTAAACTGCACCACAATGGCCCAGACCCACGTGCGGGCGATGAACTCTTTCCAGCCATCACGCAAATCCTGCAGAATATTTGATTGCGTATCATGCGATACGATTGCCCCGACACGAATCAGCAAGTAGAGCGGAGCCGACGCCGCAAAACCAAGCGCATCAATCGCCAGCCCCCATCCGGGACCGATAGTGCTGGTGAGCATACCGCCAAGCGACGCGCCAATTACCGTGCCGCCATAAACACCCAGTTGAATAAAGGCATTGGCTTCGCGCAGGGTACGTACCGGTACCGTCTGCGGCACCATCGCCGAAGAGGCGGGTAGCGCAATGCCCGCCGCCGCACCGTTAAGCGCCCCGAGCACAGCCAGCAGCATGATGGTTGCGCTGCCGTCCAGCACCAGCCATGCCACCATCCCCTGAGCCACTGCCGCTACCAGCGACGAGGAGACCAACACCAGGCTTCGTGAGTAACGGTCGGCCAGCACGCCCCCGAGTAGCAGGAAGATAACGTTAAAGAGCGAACGGGCCGCCACGACAAGACCTAAGTCCGTTGCGGAGCCGCCGATATCCAGCACCGCGAATGCCAGCGCAATCGGGGCAATACCGTTTCCCAGAACGGTCAGCAGGCGGCCGAAAAACAGATAACGAAAAGAGGTAGAGTGAAAGGCCCGCTGGCCGCGTGATGTCATTACCTCACTATCCACGAGGCTGCTCCCGTTCATCCCTTCTTGCCGTCATGAATGACTCCATTGTGTCTGATTAAGGCCCACCCGAATAAATAAAGAAAGGACATGCAGGGGGCCTGCATGTCCATCGCACTTGTTTATTGTTACGACTTACGGATTACCATACCTCTTGCGCAATCTGTGTAACGAGGCGCACTTTATCCCATTGTTGCTCTGCTGTCAGCGTGTTCCCCTCCTCCGTTGAGGCAAAACCACACTGCGGGCTCAGACAAAGCTGGCGCAAATCGACATATTTCGCTGCTTCCTGTAAGCGCGCTTTGATACCTTCCGGATTTTCCAGCTCACCATTTTTGGTGGTGATAAGCCCTAACACAACCTGCTGTTTGCCCGGGCGAATAAAGCGCAGTGGCGCGAAATCACCAGAGCGATCATTATCATATTCAAGGTAGAACGCATCGACATTCACGCTGCCAAACAGCACTTCCGCTACCGGCTCATAGCCGCCTTCGGAAATCCATGTGGAGCGGAAATTACCCCGGCAAACATGCAAACCAATCGTTAAGTCCGCCGGTTTGCCTTCCAGCGCTTTATTCAGCACGCGGGCATAGATGCGCGCCAGCTCATCCGGATCTTCACCACGTTCAATAATTTGGCGGCGCTGATCGTCAGAGCACAGGTAGGCCCAGACGGTATCGTCCAGTTGCAGATAACGACAACCTGCGGCGTAGAAAGCATGAATCGCATCGCGCCAGGTGGTGGCTAAATCGTCAAAATAGTCCACCAGGTCCGGGTAAACCGTGGCATCAATATCTTTACGGCCACCACGGAAATGCAGCACGCTCGGGCTTGGAATAGTCATCTTTGGCTGGGCATTGCCGCTGATACTTTTCAGATAAACGAAATCCTCAAGCATAGGGTGATCGCCAAAGCCGAGTTTTCCGGTCACCCGCACACCGTGGGCTTTGGTCTGAACGCCATTGAACTGGATGCCTTTATCCGCGTCATAACGCTCAACGCCCTGCAGACCATCGAAGAAATCAAAATGCCACCAGGCACGGCGAAACTCTCCGTCAGTCACCACATGCAAGCCGCATTCGCACTGCTGCTGAACCACCTGACGAATAGCCTCGTTTTCCACAGCCCGCAGTTGCTGCGCGTTGATACTGCCCTGCGCAAATTGTTGACGTGCCTGTTTAATGGTATCCGGACGCAGAAAGCTACCTACTACGTCTGCACGGAACGGGGCCTGATGTCGCTGCATGGTGTTCTCCTTGCACGCCGGGCCAGATAGTTTCCCGGCGTGATAGTTCGTTATTTGAATTTTTAGCCTTCTGGATGGCTAAACGTCCAGATAAGGTGTCACATGCAGCATCTTTATGGCAAACGAGATTTTTTCATCGCTCGTGAAAAAATTTCAACTTGTCGCGAAACCGTAGCCTTCATCTTCCCAACCGGTTATCCCGCCAGGCATTATTTTCACCGCCAGCCCCAACCGTGCCAGGATGAGCGCCGCGCGATCCGCCCCGTTACAGTGTGGACCTGCGCAATAGACAACAAAGAGGGTGTCCTGTGGCCATTGCGCCATACGCTCTGGAGTTATTTGCGCATGCGGCAGATGAATCGCGCCGGGAATGTGGCGTCTGGCGAAGGTCTCCGGGCTGCCCACTACATGTAACAGCACAAAATCTTGCTCCGCATGCGTCAATGCATGGTGGACGTCGGCGCAATCGGTCTCGACGCTCAGACGGTGTAAAAAGTGGCTGGCAGTGACCTCAGGCGAGGCGGCAGGAACTTCCGATACATAGCTCATAGTGCTTTCTCCTGGTTTGTGTTAACAATAATCTAACGAAAACAAGAGACAGCGACTGTATAGCTTTATGCCAGAAAACCGCGAAAACATGACAATTTCATCCCCCTACGAACACCCGCATTTAGTCGTCGCTCTCGCTTACGACGGTTTATGTACGTTTGAATTTGGCGTCGCCGTGGAGATTTTCGGTCTACCGCGACCGGAGCTTGGCGATAACTGGTATCGCTTTGCCGTTGCAGCAGTGGATGAGGGGGAGTTGCGTGCGACAGGCGGTATTCGCATTGTCAGCGAAGGCGGCGTGGAATTGCTCGAACGGGCCGACACGATCATTGTTCCCGGCTGGCGCGGTGCGCAGACGCCAGTACCGGAAACACTTTGCCATGCTTTGCGCCAGGCCCACCAGCGTGGATGCAGGATAATGTCTATCTGCTCCGGGGTATTCGTACTTGCCGCTGCCGGACTCCTCAACGGGCGAAAAGCGACAACTCACTGGCGGTACACTGACCTGCTGCGTCAGCGCTATCCGGCAATCGAAGTGCTGGAAGATGCCCTTTACTATGATGAAGGTCGCGTGATGACCTCTGCCGGAAGCGCTGCGGGCATCGATCTGTGTCTGCACGTCGTCAGAACCGATTTCGGCCGCGATATCGCCAATAATGTCGCCCGGCGTCTGGTCGTTCAGCCCCATCGCGACGGGATGCAAACGCAAAAAGTGACGGCACCCGTCGCCCGTTCGCGGGAGAGTCAGTCGCTGGGGAAATTGTTTGATTTCCTGCAACAGCAACTTGCCGCAAACCATACCGTTGAGTCGCTTGCACGTCATGTCGGTATGAGCCCGCGCACCTTTTTGCGCCGTTTTGCCGAGTCCACTGGCACCACACCCGCCCGCTGGATTTTGCAGGCTCGTCTGCGCCGGGCCGAAGAGCTACTGACACAGTCACGGATGAATATCGACACGATCGCCGGACAAATTGGATTTAGCAATGCCGCCGCGCTGCGCCATCACTTTCAGCAACAATATGCACTCACCCCAGGACAGTTTCGCAAAAAATTTACGCTCGCGAATAAATAATTAACATAATTAAGCTATTGTTTAGATTCAGTCAGGTACTATTCCCTTCAACGCGGCAAATAATGAAAGGTAAGCGAGGTCAGGATTATTCAATAACAGGAGAGTAATAATGTTGGGAAATATGCATGTCTTTATTGCAGTGCTGGGAATCATTTTATTTTCTGGTTTTCTTGCTGCTTATTTTAGCCATAAATGGGACGACTGATGAACGGAGATAATCCCCCACCACACAGGCCCCTCGCGTCGATACACCGCGAGGGGCCTTTTTTTACTCTGATACAGACAAAAAAAACCGCCAGTACATACTGACGGTAAATGCTTGCATGGATAGATTTGTGTTTTGGACTTTACGCTACCCTGTAGCCACAGGATTAACGATTAAGTTAATCTACCCTTTGTTTCCTAAATAAAGACTAAACGACGACAAACTAAGTCCGGAAGTCACATTTGTAATGACCTTCGTGTGACGCCGCTCAACGTCGTGGCCTTTATTTCCCTTTCATTACCAGATTCGCCGCCTGGGAGAAAACGGCATCCTCCACTCCATCGCCCCTGTCTCTGCCCTGACGTTCTATCTCTTCGATGATATTGTCCCGATTAATAATTTTACCGCCCGATATCAGCCCAATAACCGCAGCCCCAATGGCTAATCCAATGAGTCCCGTGCGCTCGTCATTGAATTTCATACCCTTTCCTCTCTTTTCGACTTCCTGGTGAAGTCAGGAAAAATTTAGCATAGGGTTTTCAGCTCGCCATTCACGAAACCTTAAAAGCGAAAAAAATCTTACTGAATGCAGGGTTTTTCGCTGAGGCGGACCGATGTTGACTGTCCTGATAACAGAGACAAAAGAGAATTATCCGGGCTAATAGCCTGATTTTCCAGTGGACAAAAAGCCCATATCGGCATGGTAGTGCTTCGTGGCATCCTTTGAGCCGCAGGCGAAAAAAAATGTAACTAATCCTGACATTCTACGACTTATGAGTGGCGGGGTAAGAGCGTATTGTGGGTAGTGAATGGTTAGCTTATACAGGCCGGATGGCCGAAATGGGTCAGTGATTCTCTGCGTTGCCAGTGATGGAACCTCGATTGTCAGAGCGTCTGCTGGCCTGGCCAAAAGTTGGCCTTGCGATAAGTAAACAGAATATAAAAGCAAAATTTTAAGCCCTGACCTTCACCAGGGCGTTTATTATGCGGCTAACTTTGCATTATTATTCAGTGCCATTTCAGGCCATAATGTTGGCGTACAACTTTTTCCAGTGCGACGCGATCAACTGTCACTGCCGACCTTTCTTCGGGAATAGCCAGTCGATATTCGCAGCCAGGGATAATAGTGGTTAACCGATGCAGTCTTTTCTTATAAAGAATCCATTTCATATGTTATCCCCTGTCTCTGTAACGCAATTCATTCTTGCTTTATTTTATTGTAGCCAGCGTTAATCATAATCCTACTGATAAAGATCATCTATTTATTTAGTTTTTGAAAAAAACCATCAACAGGCAGCTTGCGGTCACTGAAATCCTGGTACAGCGCATCAGCATTTACGCAGGCAATATACACAGCAAACACACAAAAGAAATTCATTTACCCTTCATATGAAAGTTGCATCGATAATAAATATTACTTCCCGGCTACTGTTTTTACTCTTGTTTATACAGCCGCAAACACGCTGATATTCTGCCAGCGTGTTTCAGAAATATTCCGGGGCGCTGTTCATGGCGGTTTCTGAGGAAATGACCAACGGAACGTCCTTTCGCAATACAACATTCCGCTAGCTGACAAACTCCTCTTCATGGCGTTGTTTATCATACTCTTTTTGCGCAGCTTCCAGCGTCGGGCCATGTTCCAGAGCCCACTGGTAAAGCGCCTCGAAAGGTTCGCGCAGTGAATGCCCAAGAGGCGTGATGCTGTACTCCACCCCAACCGGCATTGTGGGCAGCACTTTTCGATAGATCAGTCCGTTGCGCTCAAGGCGTTTGAGAGCGTCGGCCAGCGCCTTGTGGGTAATACCGTCCAGGCGGCGGCGGATTTCATTAAAGCGCGAGGGTTCAGAACAGAGTACGGTCAGGATCAAAATCGACCATTTGTTGGTGATGTGTTCGAGCACCGGACGCGTTTTTCCTACTTCTCTCAGGCTGTTGCAGTCAATCTCTGTCATGTCGGTATATCCACTGATATCTGGTATAAACAAAGTGCGTAATTGATACTAAATATAAAACTTATATCATCTGTTTTCCACTCACTGAGGAGAGCAATGATGAACAGTTTGAATAATAAAGTATCCGTCGTACTGGGCGGCGCCAAAGGGATCGGTCTGGCGATAAGCAAACGCTTCGCCCAGGAAGGGGCGACCACCTGGTTTACTTCTCGCCGGGACGAAGAGTTGCAGGCCGCCGCTGCCATCATCGGAAATAATGCGCTGCCACTGCGCGCCGATGTCAGCCAGCAAAGCGAAATCGTCCGGATTATGGAAAAAGTACAGGCCGAATCCGGCCGTATTGATGCGCTGGTGATTAACGCCGGTATGTCTGAACACGCCACACTCGAACAGATTTCTCACGATCATTTTGAGCAGATTTTTGGGCTTAACGTCCGCTCTCCGGTGTTTGCGTTGCAGGCGGCCCTGCCCTTGCTTAACCCCGGTGCCAGCGTGGTGCTGATTGGTTCGATCGCTGACGTTATTGGTTCACAAGGTTATGGCGTTTACAGCGCCAGCAAAGCCGCGCTGCGCTCTTTTGCACGCACATGGACGCGTGAGCTCGCCCCCCGCGGTATTCGGGTCAATGTCGTCGCGCCAGGCCCGGTGGATACAGAAATGATGGCCGCCGCATCGGAGGAGTTCCGTCAGGGGATCATCAGCGCCATTCCATTAGGGAGAATGGGTACGCCGGATGAAATCGCCAGTGCCGCGCTGTTTCTTGCCAGTGATGACAGTCGCTATATCGCGGGTGCGGAAATTTGCGTCGATGGCGGGCTGACGCAGGTGTAATGAGTGTTGTCGCGTAAAAAGGCCGCAGCGCGGCCTTTGAAGCAAATCTCGCTGCGCGGTATTACTGTAAGTCAGAGAGAATTTTATCCGGCGATACACTGCCGAGAAAGATGTGGGCAGAGGGATCCAGCACAACCATCGCGGGCGTTACCCCTACCCCAAGCCGGTCTGCAAGCTCTGATTGTTTGATGATCAGGTTCTTACATTGTTCTGAGCCGTCATTTGCCGGCAAGAAACCCGCCATCGCATTTTGCAGGCTTTTCGGACGATCTGACGCACACCATACTCTGGCCATATCTTCAATGACCGAATCTTTTATTGATGGCGGAACAACGGTCACAAATGACATGGTCAAACCTGCGTCCGTATATTTCTTAATATTTTTGACAACGAAACTGCAATAAACACACTGATTATCTATAAAAACTAATAACTTATGTTTTTCTGCGCTGGCCTGAAAGGTGATGGGCTCAAGCGCGGGTAAAGAGCGCGAAATATCTTCGTATGCCATCTGCGGCGTGGTATCGGAGGCAGAGACAGATGACGCGAGCGCAAACGAACTGGCCGAAATCATAAAAACTGCGCCTAATGCTTTTAGTAAAACCCTCATTCCCTTTTTCCTTTCTGTTTTGCTATCAGATTAACCTCTATTTCGCAGAGCAAGTTAACGCCTTATCCATTATTTTTGCAGCCTTTTTTTCATAACTCTTCCTCGCTTCGTTTAAACAACTCATCCCTGTAACGTCATTGTGGAACGGTGACAAGATTGCCAGTCTCTGCCTGGATGTCGCGAATGCAAGACATACGATGTCCTAAATAACGACCATTAACGTCATTCAGGACACTCCTTTCTTACTTATGATGTTTTCATCGAATCAAATGTGACTGAAAGGAACCTGCTATGAACATCGCTACACAACCCGGGAAAGGCACTGCGGTAATCACCGGCGCATCAACCGGCATCGGTGCTATTTACGCTAATAGGCTGGCGCACATGGGTTATGACCTGATTATCGTTGCCCGCAATCTCAACCGTCTGAATCAGATGGCAAGCCATATCACTGCCGATACGGCCCGCAATGTTGAAGTGGTGGCCGCCGATCTTGGCGATCCCCGGCAACTTAACGCTCTGGAAAGAAAACTGCGCGACGATGCCAGCATCACACTGCTGGTCAACAATGCGGGCACTGGCACACATACGCCGCTGTTATCCAGCGATGTCGATCAGATGCAGGCGATGATTAACCTTAACGTGATTGCTCTGACTCGCCTGACGTATGCCGTTGTTCCCGGGTTCGTTGCGCGTGGCAACGGCGCCATCATTAACATCTCTTCCATCGTCAGCCTTGCACCGGAATTGTTGAACGGTGTTTACGGCGGAACAAAAGCGTTTGTGCTGGCCTTTAGCCAGTCACTGCACCACGAGCTGGCCGATAAAGGGATACAGATCCAGGCGGTATTACCGGGCGCGACGGCAACACCGTTCTGGGATAACGGTGGCCTTCCGCTGGAACAACTCGATAAATCGATAGTGATGAGCGCTTATGACCTGGTGGATGCCGCGCTGATGGGCTTTGTGCGGGGTGAGCTTGTCACGATCCCCTCTTTGCATAACGAAGCAGAGTGGCTGGCGATGGAAAACAGCCGCAAGGCCATGATGCCGCACCTTTCAAGCAATATCCCGGCTGAACGCTACCGCGACAGCGCAGGCCACTAACCCTTTAATCCAACAGGAATGACATGATGAAACTCACCGGAAACACCATTTTTATTACTGGCGGCACCTCGGGTATTGGTCGCGCCATGGCCGAAAAATTTCACCAGCTTGGCAACCAGGTGATCATCTCTGGTCGTCGGAAGGCGCTGCTGGACACCGTGACTGCCGCCAATCCAGGTATGGATTCCGTGGTACTGGATGTCACAAGTGCTTTAAGTATTAAAGACGCGGCGCGGGAGGTTCTGTCTCGCTATCCAACGCTGAACGTTGTGATAAATAACGCAGGCATTATGCCGTTTGATAATCCTGCCGCTGAACTGGATGACGAGATGGCCACCACGCTGCTGGACACCAACCTGCTGGGTACTGTTCGGGTGAGCGCCGCGTTTGTTGAACATCTCAAACAGCAAAAAGATACCGTATTGATCAATAACAGTTCCATACTGGCCTTTTTGCCACTGGTTACAAACGCGCTCTATTCCGCAACCAAAGCCGCGATCCACTCCTACACCCTCTCCCAGCGCTTTTTGCTCCGCGATGCAGGTGTAACCGTGATTGAGATCGCCCCGCCCTGGGTGGACACCGACCTGATCTATAAAAGCGGCGATTCCCGGGCGATGCCCCTGGCAGACTTTATCGGGCAGACCTTCGAAAAACTGGCCACGGATAACCCCGAAGCGATTGTCGACAGCGTGCTCCCTGCCCGCGCAAATCCCGGTGCGAATGAACACGCCATGGTAGATGCGTTTAATCAGGCAATGGTGGAAAACCCGATCCCGGTTGCGTGATCTGATTCGGGGCAGACTACTGCCCCTTAGCTGGAGTTTATGATGCAAAATCACATTTCCACGCCGCAACGACGCGCGCTCCTGGCCCTGAGTGTTGCTTACTTTATTCAGGCAACGGGTTCCCTTTGCGTTGCAGGCAGCCTGGCGTCCATTTCCCATGAGTGGGGGCTAAGCGATGCACAAAGTGCCCGCTTGCTCTCTATTTTCGGCCTGACGTTTGCGCTGGGCGCGCCGCTGGCGCAAGTGATGTTCGGTAAGTTGATGCGCAGAACGCAGGTGCTGGCAGGCATGCTGGTGTTCGCGCTGGGGGCGGCTATTTTTGCGCTCGCGCCGAATTACACCTTGCTGGTTGTCTCGCGCATCGTGATGGGGCTGGGTGCGTCGCTGATTGGCCCGGTACTGGTGGCGCTGGGTTCGGAGTTAGTGTCTGCCAAAGAGCGTGGCAGCGCCATTGCCATGATTCTGCTGGGCGTATCGATGGCAAGCATGGTGGGTATTCCGCTCGCCGCGTGGATAGCTCATGCCTGGGGCGCACGGATGTTGTTTACCCTTGTCGCGCTGGTAAGTCTGCTCACGGCAGCTGGTGTGTGGCTGGTGGTGCCAAATGTAGTAAAAGGGGTCGACATTCGTTTACGCCATGTCGGCCAGGTGCTGACCGAAGGTAAATCGCTGTCTGCGTTTTTGGTGGTCTTTTTTATTACCTCCGGGGTATACGATATGTATGCGTTTATCTCGCCGATAATTCGCGATCGCTGGCACGGCGAGGCCACTGATGTCTCAATTGCCTTAACGATAATTGGCGTAGCGGGTATTGTGGGAAATCTTTTTGTCAGTCGTGCCGCGCGGCTTTACAGTGCTGAACGCTTACTGATCATCGGGATGACGTTGCTGGTCGCAGACATGCTGCTGCTGACACTGTTACCGGCTCAACTGGCATGGTTATTTATTTTGCTGGTGGTATGGGCCTTTTCAACGGATCTGTTATGGCCAACGCAGCAGCGGCGTATCGTGGAAATTTCGTCCGCAGAAACGCGGGGGATTTCACTGGCCTTAACCAGCGCCTTTATGTTCTGCGGTATCGGTTTTGGCTCAGCGGTGGCCTCATGGCTCTATCCTGTGAGCGGTTTTTACGGCGTGATGATAAGCTCAATGCTGTTTCTGTTGCTGGCATTGTCCAGCCTGGGTATATCAGAGCGGCTACGTGCCCGTTCTGCGCACTGCGTCAGTGTTGAATTGCCATAAAGAGGTTGCGATGCACCGGATAGGATTGATTATTTCTGACCATTTTCAGATGCTGGCATTGTCAACACTGACGGTCTTTGAGTTTGCCAACTTCATTACTGAAAAACCTTTTTACCAGATGACGGTCTATTCCGAATCCGGTGGCAAAGTGCGCTCATCCTCAGGAATTGGCGTTGATTCTGAACAGTTTAGCGACGAAACCCAGGTAGATACCTGGCTGGTGGCAGGAGTACTTTCCCCGGTTGAGGAGCCTGCAAGTCCGGCGGTGATCCATTTTCTGCAAACGTCCGCCCGCAAAGCGCGCCGTATCGCCGGCATCTGTACCGGCGCATTTGTGCTGGCGCAGGCCGGGCTTCTGGAGCAAAAACGCGCGACCACTCACTGGGCGCACTCCCGCAGCTTAACGACGCTGCATCCCGGTATTCAGCTTGAAGATGATCGGATCTTTATTATCGATGACACAATCTGGACTTCGGCAGGAATGACCGCGGGGCTCGATATGGCACTCGGTATGGTGGAAAAAGATCTGGGCGCAGATATCGCCCGTATTGTGGCGCATCGACTGGTCATGAATCAGCGCCGTTCAGGGGGCCAGACGCAGCATTCAGAAATGCTGGCGCTGGCCCCGCGCTCAGATCGCCTGCAAAGCGCGCTCGAATATGCCCGCAACAACCTGCACAAAACGTTGACGGTGGAGCTACTGGCCGATGCCGTGCATGTCAGCGCCCGTCAGCTCAGCCGTCTGTTTCGGCAGGAAACGGGGAAATCTCCGGCCAAAGCTATCGAAGGATTACGCCTTGAAGCGGCAAGACTGATGATTGAGCAAAGCCGCCTCTCCCTGGATACCATCGCCCGTGAGGCAGGTTTTCGCGACCGGCGTCATATGCGGGAAGTGTTTATTCGCGGTTATGGTATTCCGCCGCAGTCCCTTCGTACGGGCAGGTAGCCCTGAACACACCTCTCTTTGACCGCCGCCAGCTGACCCGCTCTCAGGTTTTTTGCTGGCTCTCCTTTCGGTATACAGCCGGGGTGATGCCATAGCGTTTTTTAAAGGCTTTGGTGAACGATGACAGCGATAAAAATCCACAGCGTTCGGCAATGACGTCCACAGCCAGCGCCCTTTCATCAATCAGCAACCGCGAGGCGAGCGCCATGCGCAAATGTGTCAGCCACAACTGTGGCGTCTGGTGATAACTGTGCGCAAAATGCCGGGCAAAAGTGGCGCGCGATAAAAAGCAGCGCTCAGCCATAGACTCGAGAGTCCAGGGATATGCCGGGTCCGCAAAGACGGCTAATAATGCTGGTGAGAGGCGCTTATCACTCATCAGCCGCAACATACCCGGCGGTGGCTGTCGCAGCGAAAGTAAAATCCGCAGCATCATCGCCACCAGCGTATTCGCCAGCCCTTTAACCATCGCCATGCTGCCCGGCAAACTGTTCTGGCTTTCACGAACCAACATCATCAGCAACGTTTCCAGCTCCGGAAAGCTTTCGCGCGCCGCAGTCTGGAGATGGATAAGCTCGCTCTCTTCGGCGAATAGCCAGTTACAGTCCGGGCCAAAATAGAACTCCCCACACAACACCTCAACGGAGGGTCCCGGCCCTTCTGTGCGCACTTGCGTCAGAATGCCATTGTGATGTCCCTGCGCCGGTACGACCTGTCCCCACTCCACCAGACTTTCAAGAATATGGGGAGAGCCGTGAGGGAGGAGCAGAATATCCCCTGCGCACACATTGAGGGTTTGACCGGCAATGTGCAGGCGCGCCTCCCCCCGCATGATGACATGCCATGGCACAATGCCGTCCGGCCGTTGCTGATGGTCAGCGGCCCATCGTCCGTTGAACCGGCAATGAAGATTCACAACGCATTGCGGGGCCAGCACTGCAAGTAATGAACTGAGGTTATCCATTCCCACTCCTGAGACGATAAGACAAAAAACAGCGGCTTTGGGGCCAATAATAGCATGCCAGGCGCCCTATGATGTCTCCATCGCCGATACGGTGACTAACATTAACTGACAGGAGAAAATCATGAGTCGTTTAACCTCAATTCAGGTCGAAAATGCCACAGGCCAGACCGCCGATCTTTTCACGATGATCAAACGCGCAATGGGTAAAGTGCCAAACGCTTATCAGACCATCGGTATAGCGCCCGCGATCCTTGGCCAGGCGCTGCAACACAATGCCACGCTGGCGAAAAGTACGCTTAGTAAACAAGAACTGGAAGCCATCAACCTGGTTGTAAGCGAACTCTCCGGCTGTGATTATTGCCTGGCCGCGCATACCTTAACGGGCAAAATGGCCGGTTACAGCCTCACGCAAACACAGGCATTGCGCCGGGGAGAATATCCGGATGATGCCCGTATCGATGCCCTGGTAAAATTCGTCTCAACGGTGGTCTCAACCCGCGGGACACTGGCGGAAGAAACCGTCTCCCGCTTCCTGGCGGCAGGTTTTAGCGATCGTCAGGTGGTGGAAATTATCAGTGCGATCAGCGCGATTTTGTTCACCAATATGATTAACCGGGTCAATAATACCGTGGTGGATTTTCCGCCCGTAAACTAAACAGGCTCTGACAGTATTTTTTTATCGTGGCGGTGGCGGGTGCAGTTGCCTGGCATAAACCGCCACCACTGCGATGCCTGCGCCACGGTGGTCAGCGCCGGGTAGAAACAGAGACGCTCCACCGTTTCGTTATAGCAGTGTCAGACATCGCCGGTGGATAAAATAAAAAATATAAACGTTGCTTAATTAATTTCGCTATGTCTTAATAGCGCCATCGGTTTGGAATACAGACCTTATGAAAGCAGTTTTAGTAAAGCAGTCCTCAGTTCAAGTGTTATCCATAGATACCCTTCTTCGTGAGTCTCCTCCTAAGTGCCAAATAAGTCACTCTTACATTACAGGCCATTATCGCCACTCTGCGTGGCTCATAAATTTAAGGAAGTATCTATGTCTAATAAAATGACTGGTTTAGTAAAATGGTTTAACTCCGATAAAGGTTTTGGCTTTATCACTCCTGACGATGGCAGCAAAGATGTATTTGTCCATTTCTCTGCTATCCAGAGCGACAGCTACAAAACGCTTGATGAAGGCCAGAAAGTCTCCTTCACTATCGAAAGTGGCGCTAAAGGCCCTGCGGCCGGAAACGTTACCGCGCTGTAAGCTGCGCGAATTATCAGTGATATTTACAACAGCGATGAAGACAATAGTCTGAGCAGATAAAATCTACTGATAAAAATAAACCCGCCGAGTGCGGGTTTTTTTATTGCATCCGGTTCAGACAGCGTCTCGCTTTTATTATTTTCTGCCAGTGCCTGCCAGGCGCCTGGAATTTCCCCTCTGCCCTTGCACCCCTTTCAACGACAGAGGGTTATATTTACGTCCCTGAGGTCGTTGTTCCCCGTACGCGAATAGGCTCTTTAATGGCGTTAACAGACAATAATCGTTGAAGCGCTGAAATAGCGGTGTCAGTAAGTTCATGTCCTTTGGTCAATACCATCAGCCCGTTTGATGTCAGGATATCTTCCTCAACCACCCATCCGGGTAGCAATTCACGAATATGGGCAGAACGAACGCCGCTGACGTTTGTGCGAAAATCGGACAACGCCTTAATGATGTAGTCGGGCAATGGTGGCGTTGCCGCACGCAGAATTTCCCATGGACGCTCCAGGCTCCGGCCACGTACAGCATATTTTTCCAGTTCAAGCGCTGCACGTAACAAATGCGCGCCTCGCAAAACCTCCAGCGGAACATTCGGTGCCGGTTCTTTCGCCTGGTGACGTATAATTCCCGCCACCAGCTCCAGGCGAGGTATGTTTTCAACCAACCGACCAGCGACCTCCGGATGGCCAAGCAGCAGTTTTTTCTCTTCATCTGACAGTTTTCGTTGGGCCGCATCTGCCTGGACGATGTCCGCAGGAATACCGACGCAGCCTATCTGGCTTAACGCAGCCGCGATGGTGTAAATCCATTCATCGGGCCACTCCAGTTTCGACAGCGCATGAGTCACACATGACTGCGCGAAAGCGGAGCGCTGAAACGCCCACGGCGCGACCATTGCAAGCACTTCGGTCAGCGTTTTCACGGAAGCCGTCAGGGTGGTGGCCAGCAACTCTTTCTCGGCGCAGATAAGCCGATACTGGCGCACTGCGTCATTGAGCGTGGCAATCAGCTCGTCTTTTGGGCAAGGCTTGCACAGATAGCGAAAAATGGCGCCTTTATTGATAGCCGCGATGGAAGATTGCACATCAGCCTGGCCGGTAAGCAGTATGCGGACACTATCGGGAGAAATTTCCCGCGCTTTAGCCAGAAAGGTCGCCCCGTCCATGCCCGGCATGCGCATATCAGACACGATGACAGCAAACTTTTCTCCCCAGCGAACGGCGTCAAGACCCGCCTCGCCACTCTTTGCCACCACTACCTCAAATTCGCCAAAAAGGTTTCGTTCAATGGCGGCGAGCACATTGGGTTCATCATCCACGCATAGCACCCGAGCGAGGGCAGTATCAGTCATGAAGCGTCTCCTTTATATGAGCAAGCATTTGCTGCCACAGAGGGAGCTGGTTCAGCATGCCTGTCTGTTCTAGATAAACGTGATCGGGTACGTCGTCGTGCGCCAGCGCGACCGCAACATGTACGGCACCGATCGCGCCAAAGAGATTATTTGCAAAGCGGGAAGGCTCCGCGTGCCGGGCAACAATGTCTACCAGATCCCCCGGCAGCCCCCACAACGCCAGCATATAGGCGCTCACGGTTGCGCGGCTCGTTGAGGACACATGCGCATCAGGAACAAGCAGAGCGATACCGGCGAGCAGTGCGGCCGTCGACTCCAGCCCCTGATGACCACAAATGCGGGCGGCAAGTTGTGAGGCGATAAAAGCGTTACGTTGTAACTTATTGACCCGGGGATCACTGCTACAGACGGTAAAAAATTCAGGTGTCTGGATGAATAACTTTATCTGTTCCAGGCCCAGTTGGGTGAGCGCACTGCCGATATCGTGAATGTGCGCGCCTCGCGTGAACCATGCTGAATTCGCCATCTGCATAAATCTGGCCGCCAGCGCGGGATCGCGTCCAACGAGTCCGGCGATACAGTGAATATCTGAGTCAGAAAGGCGTTGTTGGAGTTCAGCGATAATCTCCGGCACTGCTGGCAGGTGGCTGAGCTGCCCCACTCTGTCAATCACCAGTGGCTCCTCAAGAGCACTGCGTCGCGTAAGCGTGCTTTCGATCATCTCGATCAACACCGTACTGTCACAGGGTTTAGAGACAAACTGGTGAGCGACCTGGAGCATACGCTGGGTTGATGTGGGTTCCGAATAGCCCGAGAGGATAATTCGTACCGTACCAGGCCTGCGATCGCGAACCTGGGCGAGCAATTCAGCCCCATCCATAAAAGGCATGCGCATATCCGATACCACAACATCCGCTGGTGTCTCTTCAAGCATGGCAAGCGCTTGTGGACCACTGCTTGCGAAGCGACATTCCCAGTCGGGGTTATGCATCATGACGGCTCTCTCAATGCCCGAGAGTATACGGTTTTCGTCGTCGACAAACATGACCTGCATGCCGTTCAACCCTCCTTGCGGCAATGAAGCGGAAATTGCAATATAAACGTTGACCCCACGCCTTCCTCAGACTCGCAGCGGATATGCCCCATGTGTTTGTCGACGACCGTCGAGTAAACAATGGCAAGTCCCTGCCCGGTGCCCTTACCCACGGCTTTGGTCGTGAAGAAGGGATCAAAAATACGGTCACGAATGGCGGCGGGAATACCGCTACCATCGTCCTGTACGCGTATTTCCATAAGATCGCCGTTTTGCTCAGCCGAGATAACAATACGGCCTTTTTCCTTAACGCCTTTCTCAAGCGTATCAGCAATTGCATGGGCAGCGTTGACCACCAAATTAAGTATGGCCTGACTAACCATATCGCGCAGACATGGCAATAAGGGCAAATCATCGCCAATCCGGGTTTCGAGATCGGCGACATATTTCCATTCGTTGCGCGCCACTGTCACCGTTGTACGGATGACTTCACGGATATCGACAGCTTCTTTCTCGTTTTGCGATGGGTGAGAAAACTCCTTCATGGCCGCAACAATTTTTGCAATGTGACCAAGCCCTTCCAGGGACTCATCTAAAGCGGAGGGGATCTGATTGCGCAGAAAATCAATTCGGGCACGTTTTAAAACCGCGTCGAATGCTTCTATCGTTGGCTCATTACCCAGCTTCACACGCGCCACATCAACCACCGCAATCGCGGCATCCAGTACATTTGTCAGCGTCAAATGCGCGGTTTTTACAAAACCAACATTGTCTGAAACGTACTGGGTCGGCGTATTAATTTCATGCGCAATACCTGCGGCAAGCTGGCCAATGGATTCCATTTTCTGCGCCTGCAACAGTTGCGCCTGCGCTAATCGCAGTTCGGATAAAGCTTTTTCCAGTTCACGCCGCTCGTTCTCAAGTTCCATTGTCTTGCGGGCAACGACTTTCTCCAGACCAATATTTTGTTCCAGAATAGCAAAAGGCGTTGCGTTGCTATGCCTGGCCTCTTGCGCGATGCGACGCTTCAGTACATCTATCGTTTTATCGCGAGCGAGAAGTTTACGTTCATAATCTTCCAGAGACAGGCTCGCATTGGGTTCTTTGGTAAAAGAAGACATAACTTATCCTCCGATAGCAACACCCGTGAATGTCTGGTTTACATGCAGCCCGTTGTATTGCTCACCGTAGGTAGAAAAACCGATCACATTATTCTGCCGCATAATGTCGCTGATAGGTTGCTCAAGCCCTTCTTCCTCAAACTGGAGACGCCGAAGAATACAATCACAACCGATGATGACACGTGGATCAGGAATGATTTCACGAACCTTTTCAAAAGATTGTTTAAAGGTCTCAATGGGGTCTTCCGCTATTCCAATCGAAATAATTAACCCCTCTTCAATTGCGCAATAACAGGTTAACGAAAAGTCGTCATTCCATTTTTGAATAGAGCGGACATAAGGTTCATCTCCGAATGAAAGCACCAGTGGGTTACGAGAAAATATCGTGGGCGTTAACTCGTCCACGCTCAGGCCGAGGGCTTCGGCGTAAACTTTTGCCGCGGGTTCGCCATTGATCTCAAAAATAATCCGTTTCTCAGAATCGGCTTCTGTAATGACTAATTCCACGTCACTGGGAATAAAATGTTGAATTTTAAAGGTGGTGAGAGGAGAACTGGTCTCAATGACCGCAAATACCGCTGCATCTGATACGAATTTGCCATTCCCGTCGTAAATAAAGCTTTGTTCAAAACGCAGGTCATCACCTGCCGATCCCCCGATGATAGGTACATTGCCTGTCTGCTGATAAAGATTCGCGACAAGGCGCTCTTCTGCCATCGAAAGTCCATCGACGAGCAACAGACCGAAGCGATTAATATTCGGCCTCGCCTCGCTGTCAAAACGGATTTTTTCAGCCATATCAGCAATAACGGCAGAGTATTCAATTAAGGGGTGGATCATAAACGCGGTGGCGCGAAAATCACGCCCTAAGCCCAGACCCAGCATCCCGGAGTGCTGGAAACCGTCCAGCCCAATTTGCCCCGAGGAGGTACAGCCTATAAGGGTGCATGAAAAAGTTTTTTTTAATTCGCTGCCTAAGATTTCAAGATCATAATCCGGAGAGCAAAAAAATAGGATGGTTTCGATATCCTCAGGGCCAATCATGCTGGCAAATTCGGCTACGGCCTGGACAGGATCGCGTAATTCACTACTGGCATATTTTAAGTTGGCATTCACGGCATATTCTCCGGCTGAGAAAAGCGATAGCGTTTATTTAAAACAGTACATATTCAAAAAATGCTCGTCTGGATTCAACACTCAGGGGAATCATAAATGGCGCCACAGACCACTCATGTCTGTCTTACTTAAATAGTTATACATGCATGTCATTTCGCTTCAAAGACGCACGTTAACTTTCTTTTCAGGTCGCCGTCTGGATCACTTTTGTTAAGCTTTCGTACAAAACCTGGCTAATTAATGGACGTCCGTTTTTCGTTCCGCAAAATAGTGCGCAGGAGTGCTGCCCATCGTTTTTTTGAACATGGTGATGAAAGCATTCACCGATTCATACCCCAGGTTTGCCGCCACATTTTGTACTGAGACGCCACTTGCCAGCGCCTGCAGGGCAAGAATCAGATGGAGCTGTTGCCGCCATCGCCCGAAGGTTAGCCCTGTCTCACGCAGCATCAGACGGGCCAGCGATCGCTCGCTGAGCGCCAGCCGTTTTGCCCATATTTTAAAGGTGCTGCGATCCTCCGGGTTACTGACCAGCGCATCAGCCATTGCACGGATTTTGGGATTGGATGACACAGGCAGACTTAATTTTTGTTGCGGCATCGTGGCTAACTCGTCAAGGGTCACTCTGGTCAGCCTTGCCGCATGGCTATCGGGCGGGTAATCAGCGCCCTCACGCGTTAAACGATCCACCAATTCCTTAATCAGCGGCGAAATCGCCAGCGTGCAACATTTTTGCGCAAGCGCTACGGCACCGGGTTCAATGAAGAGATAGTTGAGATGCGCATTCCAGGTGGCTTTGGCGCTGTGAGGGATCCCTCCGGGAATCCATACAGCGCAATCTGGCGGCACTATCCATATGTCATTTTCCGCGCGACAAATTACCGCGCCATACAGCGCAATAATCAGTTGCCCTTTGCGGTGCGTATGCATCGGCACTTCGGCCTCGTAATCAACAAAATCCAGATGGCGCGCCACAGCGGGGCAAGATGTGGCATCAGGGTCAAACAATGTTGTAACGAACTGCGGTTTCATGTGATTGGCAACATTTAGGTATTTTTTGACAGAATAGAGTATTTAATGGCATACGCAAGCCGGTAATAATTCCCGGCATGAATACATTCGCTCTCTCTCACTGTCATTTTTTGCGTGCTGTCAGCGATCTGTTACGCCGTGCGGCCTCACCCGCTCTGCTAAACGATGCTAACGCTTTGCTCTATTCAGCAAAGACCTTTAGCGCCGCGATGCTCGCTTATTTTATTGCACTGTCGATAGGTCTTGAGCGCCCGTCCTGGGCAATCATTACCGTGTATATTGTTTCGCAAACCTCGGTAAGTGCGTCACTGAGCCGAAGCCTTTATCGTCTGGCCGGGACGGTTATCGGAGCCGGGGCGACCGTTCTGATCGTGCCGACGTTTGTGAACACGCCCGTACTTTGCAGCGTGATGCTCACAGGCTGGATTACCTTCTGCCTCTATTTATCCCTCCTTGTACGCACTTCACGTGCGTATGCTTTTGTATTAGCCGGTTATACCGCGAGCCTGATTGGTTTTCCTGCGGTGTTTGATCCCGGCACTATTTTTAACGTCGCCATTCTTCGCGTGCAGGAGATCATGATTGGTATTTTCTGCGCCGCGTTTGTTCACAGATATGTCTTACCTGCGCGTATTTCAGGGGTGTTCAACAACAAATTAGCGCAAACCCTACGCTCAGCGCGGCTAAGGATGGCCGACACGCTTGCAGGCAAACCCGATGAACATTCTGATAGTCTTCATCTGGCGCTGGCCCTGCAATTTTTGCAGGGTATCAGCCACCATATCCCTTATGACTTTACCCTTGCAGCGCCGGTCCGACTGGCAAGAAAAGCGATCCATGACAGGCTGGCGCGCCTGTTAATAGTGAATTGTGAATTACGCGATCGCTTACAGACGCCGGAGGAGATGCCGGTCGACCTGCAGATATTGCTACAGGATGTGCATACCTGGCTTACCGTCGGGGAGGAAAGCGAGCGAAAAATCACCGCAGACGGGCTAATAAAACGCAGTGAGCAGTTAACGGCGCTGTACGTTTCGCAGACTGCCACGCTTGAGGGGGCGATAAGGGTCAGTTTTATGCGCCACCTGACAGAGGCCATCCACCTTTTGCAGCAATGCGCACGTCTTTCTGACGCGATTCGCCATGCGAAACCAGCATCAGCGCTGGTGGAGGTAAAGGCTGCAAAAGGCTACGTTTTCCACCGTGATCCTCTTAGCGCAGCACGCACCGCGCTGGGCGCCTTCTCGATAATATTAAGCGGCTGTCTTATCTGGATTTACTCCGCCTGGCCCGATGGCGCAACGGCGGTCTCTGTGCTTGGAGTCTGCTGCACGCTGTTTGCCAGTTTCGACACCCCGGCGCCACACCTTGTGAAATACATTATTGGCTCTGTCTGGGGAGTATTGATAAGCCTGATCTACAGCTTTGTCCTGCTTCCGCAAGTGACCGACTTCCCGGTATTGGTTGCGGTGCTTGCACCGGCATATTTGTTGGCCGGGTCGCTGCAGGCGCGCCCGCCTACAACGTTTATGGCCATGGGGATCACACTCACTCTGCCCATTCTTTGCGAACTGGGCGCGCATTACAGCGGGGACTTCGCCGCAGCTATCAATACTGCCATTGCATTATTTTCCGCCATCGGTTTTGCCGTAGTCAGCATGAGTTTACTGCAAACCGTGCAGGCAGATGCCGCCATTAACCGTCTGCTGAAACTATGCCGACGCGATATCCGGCGCAGTGTGAAAGGTGTTTTTAAACCCGACGAAATGTACTGGACCAATCTGATGATAGACAGAACAGCATTATTACTGCCGCGTTTGCAACGCAGTCAGCACGACTCCGGGAAGGTGCTTGAGCATATGTTGCACTATCTGCGTATTGGTCTCTCTGTCATGCATTTACGCCACTGCTATTCGCACGCGCAAAGGGGCACCGCCAGAGAGATCAATGACCTGCTTTACCAGCTTATCCACACGAAAGACATGATTGCCTTACGCGAACATATCGCGTCAACGATTAGCCTCTCCATGCCAGTGGCTGATGAACCATCGCGCCAGATTGTTGACAGGCTCGTTGACCTGTACTGCGCGCTACAGGATAGCAACAAGGAGCATGCGAATGCTGAATGACATTAACATTGGGGGCGTCTTTCTCCCCGGACTGCTGGTCATTGCGCTTATTAGCCTGGCCTGCACGCTGTTACTGGTGCCGCTTCTCTCTTTCAGCAGGCTCTATTGCCGTTTGCCTTGCCGCCCGCTGATTGGTTTCTCACTGTATATCGTCACTTTTTTCCTGCTCCAGCAGGATCTTCACGCACTGGGGTTATTTGCATGAAATCGTTCCTCTCGTTGTTGGCCCGCTACGCGCTGACGCTCAGCGCTGCCGCCGTGTCAGCTATTCTGGCTTACATGCTGTGGAAACATTATGCGCAGACGCCCTGGACCCGTGATGGCCGGGTTCGTGCTGATGTGGTGCAAATTGCGCCGGACGTCTCAGGGCCGATTACCAGCGTGGCGGTCAGAGATAATCAGTGGGTTAATCGCGGCGATGTGCTCTATTCCATCGATCCACACTGGTTGACGCTGGCATTGCTCAGCGCGCAGGCTGATGTCGACGCTAAACGTCATGAAATGCTGATGCGCCAGGATGCCGCCAGACGCCGCGCACAGATAAAAGGCATGATATCCGGCGAGGATTTGCAGCAAACAAACAGCGCGGCGAGTGTCGCGACAGCGAATTATCATGGTGCGCTGGCCGCGCTGGAACTGGCAGAACTCAATCTCTCTCATGCCACCGTTCGGGCACCGGTTTCGGGTTATGTCACCCATCTCAGGCTTCGCCCTGGTGATTATGCGACTGCCGGGGAAACAAAAGTCGCCATCGTCGATGCTCAAAGCTTCTGGGTAGTGGGCTATTTTGAGGAAACCAAACTGCGCCATATTCGCGTGGGAAATACAGCGCACATTGCGCTGATGGGATTCGAGCCAGTACTGACCGGCCATGTTGAGAGTATCGGCCATGGGATTGGTGATAATAACGACGACGCGGGCGGGCTTGGCCTGCCCGAAGTAGAGCCGACATTTAACTGGGTACGCCTGGCCCAGCGCATTCCGGTGCGTATTCACATCGATACGTTGCCCCAGGGGGTAGAATTAGTGGCTGGATTATCAGCAAGTATATCCATCGCACCTTAACCACGCGGGTATGCGCCGGGTCGGTGCCTTTCTGTTAATGGTGAATATGGCGTTTTGCGGCGTGTGGAGTGCCCGCTTTCCATTACGAGCAAAATATCGTTCGAAAGGATAACGCGCTTCATTAAGGCGCAGCGGTTTGACGGGCCACAGCTATGAACGTTGCGGCCTGCCAGTGTGATACCGCTTTTCGGAAACGACATTGCGTTAGTGTGAAGACTCAGGAATGAACAGCGTTTATCTGTTTTATCGCCAGATCCACGACATCTTTACTGAAGGAAAAATCACCGCTCAGTAAAGCGCCAGAGTCAAACCAGCGCGCGTCAAACACATCCGATGCGGCAACCGGTTCTCCTCCCTGCCAGGCACAAACAACGGGGATCAGCAGATAATGGTAGCGAAGTTCTCCGGTAGCGTCGTAATCGAATGCCTCAAGAGGTACATCTCTCGCCAGGCAAATCACTCTCAGTCCGGTCTCTTCTTTTACTTCGCGTATTGCCGCCTGTTCCAGGGTTTCTCCTGCCTCGATTTTCCCCCCAGGGAACCCCCAAAAACCGGCGTCCGGTGGGTTAGAACGGCGTACAAGAAGTACGCGAGATTCATGAACGATCACCCCCAGAACGGCGGCGACGGGATAGATAGCGTGTGGCATGACACTCTGTCCTGCGTGAACTGCGCCGGGAGATCCCGTAGCAGCATTAAATGCGATTAATTTTTAACCCACTTGCTTGCGGGCGCCTGATAGTTGCGAAAACAGGTCACGACACTTTCGACATCCGTGGAAAACGGTAGCATTTCGGCGTAGCGGCCATGCATAAATCCCTCGGCAACCATTTTCTCAACCATCGCCTTCAACGGATCGTAATAGCCATTGATATTAAGGAATGCGCAGGGTTTATGGTGAATACCGAGTTGTGCCCAGGTCCACTGTTCGAAAATCTCCTCCAGCGTACCCGCACCGCCTGGCAATGCGATAAAGCCATCCGAGAGCGCCGCCATTTTGGTTTTTCGCTCGTGCATATTTTCAACGACGTGAAGTTCACTCAGCCCCTGGTGGGCTATTTCCTTTTCAAACAGCCCACGTGGCATAACGCCCACCACGTGTCCGCCATGCGCCAGGCAGGCATCGGCAACGGCCCCCATCAGGCCAACCTTACCGCCGCCGTAGACAAGAGAAATGTCAGCCGCCGCGAGGGTTTTGCCCACATAGCGTGCCGTTTCGATATACAGCGGATTCTCCCCGGAAGATGAACCACAAAAGATACCAATCGCTTTCATTACAACACTCCGTTGTTAGTGGAGGCGTTAATCTACCATATCTTTGTGTCAGCTTATTCGCGCCAGCAATCTCTGCAAGAATGCTGGCGTCTCGGGACGCCGGCAGATTGCGCACAACCTGCGCTAAATACGCTTTGTTCACCGCTGTCGTTTTCACGAATAAGGCACTTTGCTAACGAGACAAACCCATGTCCTGTATATGCAAATCTGCCACGTCTGTTATTGCACCGGGAGGCTGTTCGATGTTCCTCAATATGAGGAGATACTTAAATACGGAACAGTTGAGCAAATAAGCTCAGTTTTTGTTCCGCAATTATTACGTACACTCCTGTTAACCATTCAGGAGGTGCGTATGACTATTGATAACTGGCTCAATCAACTATTTAACTCTTTCGCCGAACAACACAAACCCGCGTGGATGCCCCGGTGTCTGTGGCTATCGCCGCAGCAGAAGATAGAAATTATCCGTGAACTGGTCTGCCCGCTGAGTAAAAGGCCATAGAGGCATGATGATGAACGATGCGGACATCACGCTAACAACGAAGTCGTGAGTGAGTCCGCAATGCTCATTCATTTTTCTCTTCCAGTAACCGCTTGATATCATTTAGCTTCGCTGTCTGACGGCGCATTTCAAGCAGGTGGAGCGCTTCATACGCCTCAATACCAACGAGATTCTGTTCGCCCAGCATATCTAAATCCTCTACCAGTAACGCGACCTCTTCCTGCATGATTTTCGGTCTCATTGTCTCTCTCCTTCGGGTTAACCAGGTCTGTTGTCATCAAAAGACCAATCACAAACGGTAAGTATAACGGCAGCGGATCCTTTTTATGGATAAAGTCGCAGTAGTGGCGTAGCGCTACGCATACTTGTTTCGGTGTCGCTGGCAATAAAGCAGAAGATAATCTTCAAATGAGGGAGGTAAATTGAACGTTATCGCCTGTTGCACGACGTTAATACCGTAGTGTTCAAAATAATCACTGCGCGTTACGTGAAACTGGTCAATAAGTAACAATGGCTTAGGATCAGCCATCGTACTTTTTTGCTCGTCAATGACCTTCACTAAATATGTATCGGCGTCTGTCGCAATAACGTCATAACGAACTAGGCGATCGCCGGATTCTGCTGAAAGGTAGTGCGTTTTTATGGATGAATAAATCATTGGCTTACCCCTTTCCTGAGCGACTCAACAAAAGTATATGCGCTCAAATGAGGAGTGAAATAATAGTGTTCACATTTCGTACATTCTTAGTTACGTATTCCAGGTGATATCACATTTCTGCCAGAGCATATACGCAGCCCAGACTGTTACATAAATATTACTGCAACGGGACATTGGCAGAAGCAGGATAAAAATAGGCGGGCCTGTTGAGCTAAGGAGTCCATGCTCAGGCAAATTTAGCCTTTACCCGGGAAGACAAGCGGTCCGCCAACGATTTCGACATCAAAATCATGACAGATCTCAAACCCTTCCGTAAGGTGCCAGACACCGGTCATTATTTTCCCTGTATCCATATCTTCAACTTTATCGTGGGTATAGTAAGCCACCTGCACAATACCCTGGTGCTGGATCCAGTAATAACCCTCTTTCATGGGTACGCTCTGCGTGCTACTCGCCGGGATGAGTGCTATGCAAGTTCACTCAAAGCACGGCAAAAGAGAAAGACTCAAAAAGGATAAAGGAGTCTTGCAAGGGGGTCGAAACCGTGATGCCGGGTGCCTCCCGGTGCTCCTGACGGTCAGTCAGAAACGCTGTCGCTATTCACGACTTGCATGGTATGGAGACCAGCCCCGCCGCTGAGGGGGATTCATCACGTCAGAACTATTGGCTTATCGGCTTGCCAAACCTGACCGTATAAGTTTAGTCGCACCGGAAATGTTTCACCAGCCAGGCTCTCCGCTTTTGTGCGACATAATGAATTAATGCAAAGTAAACATATTCTTAACTACAAAATTAATAACAGATAGCGAAAAAAACTCAACTTATTCCCCATCAGGCCGTTAATATAAATATGGGATAAAAAGTGAATGCAGATAGCCTGTCTGCCCGAGGAGAGAAAAATGCCTAAAATTTCTTTTGATCCTGAGTCCGGTGAACATAAAGTTATTGGTGTGATCACGACCGTCAATGTCAAACATGGCGGTTCCCTCTTCATTACTGAGACAGAAGATGGCGGTGTAACGACAACAACCGTCGAGTTTAATAACGGAGGGTACGTTTCTTCTACGCCAAAAGCCGAAGGGTTACGTGTCGCCAGCAAAGACGTACTGATTACCTATACTGACGATCCAAACAATAAAGGCGGCATCACAATGAATGTGACAATGGATGAGAGCGTCAAATAACTGCCTGGATTGTTTACAGTGAAAGCGTCGCTTTCAGGTTGTACGGCGACGCTTTTAACGATTCCTTATGCATTTCACCTCTGACTAGCTGGGCGATTGCATTTTTCGCAATACGCTTTAACTTTCGTTTTGAATGTTTCCAGGGCGTCTTGCTCTGCAAGTAACATGATATTCCCCGGAAGATTGTTTATGTGTTCCCGGTGTACATCTGTCAGTTTTTGCAATGCAATCGGCTGCAGGATGACAGCAGAAATATTTATCCTTTTTTCACCTGACCGTTCAGACATCTCTCTGATAGCGTCAGGATGTACCCGGGCGCGCCGGCCATCACGCTTTTTATAATCGCACTCCCTCTCCTGAACAGGCTTTAGTACGGATTACTTTTAATGAATTGCCCGGCAATAACGACGTAATGGCATTATCAGCATACTATGGCGCTGCGTAACAAGAATAAGTTAACGGGAAAAAGATCCAGATTAATAAACGTGTTCTGCTGTCAGAAACAAGCAGATTGCGGAATAATTCGACGGCACGGGATAAGAGCCGTCGAACCAGAGCAGAGTGCCGCGGCAGGATTATGAGCGCGCAGCGCTTTCTTGCGGCGACTGTTTTGCCAGTGTACGCGCCAGAATCGAAGAATATAACGGTTTTCCGCCGAGAAATTGTGCGAGTAATGTCGCACCAAGACAGGTAATAATCATGGGCAGTATTAACTGATAATTATCTGTCATTTCCAGTACCAGGACGATACCCGTCAGTGGAGCACGAACAGAAGCAGCAAATAATGCCCCCATTCCGGCAATCGCGAACGTACCAGCCTCAAGCCCATAGGCCGGAAATAAATCGGCAACGCCTACACCATAGGCGGTACCCAGTACGGTCCCCAGTGCCAGCATTGGCGCGAAAATTCCGCCTGGCGCTCCGGAGCAAAAACACAGCAGTGTTGTCAGCAGACGGACCAGAAACATTACAATTAAGGCATAAAACGTAAAACCGCCGCGGGCGGCATCGGGGATCAACTCAAAACCACCACCGGCACCAGGCGCATAAAGTAGCGCAAGGATGCCACAGCCACCGCCAATACAACCCCCTATCACCAGAGTTCGTCCCGTTCGCCCGGCATAGATATGCTGAAAACCGTCCTGAAAAAGAAACACGAGGCGGTTGAATAACACACCCACGAGGCCAAATAACATCCCCAGCACCAGATAAAGCCACAAGGTATTGACTGGCGCGCTGGATAATTGCCCTACGGCAATCACCGGGTTTTCGCCATTAAAGATGCGAAAGACAATGCTGGCCATGATCACGCCAATAAAAACGGCTTTGATGGAGATAAGGTTGTAGCGAAATTGCGGTCTCATCTCTTCGAGAATAAAAAGGATACCCGCCAGCGGTGCATTAAACGCGGCGGCCAGTCCGGCAGCTGCCCCTGTAGCCAGTAATGAATGGCGGGCCTCACCATGTTTTATCCGCAGCAGGTCAGTAACCATGCGGCCGATATTACCGCCGAGCTGAACGGTTGGCCCTTCTCTGCCCAGCACCATACCTGCCCCAAGCGTTCCCATGCCGCCAAAAAACTTCACGGGAATAACACGCCACCAGCGTACAGGGCGTAATTCTTCCAGTGCACCTTCGATTTCCGGAATACCTGAACCCGATGCCTCAGGCGCAAAACGTCTGACGAGAAGATAACCAAGCATCGCCAGCAGCCCGGAGATAATAAAAGCCAGGATCCAAAGGGACCACCCGCTTAAGTTTGTCTGATGCAAAATGCCTGTTCGCCAGTGCTGCACAGCATTCACAGCGCGAAAGAATGCAACACCTGCAAACCCAACGAGCGTACCGACAATTGCGGCGCAAATTAATACTGCGACTGGCGTCCGGTCACGGTACAGCAACGCTTTAAACATGCTTTTGCGTGCAAGTTCTGTTTCAGGAACCTGCACATCTGATGAACCAGGAAAAATCATTATTAGCTATGTCATCTACCAACAAGGGAGGAGAGTTTAACGCACCTTACATCGAATAAACAAAAACGATGTCGTTACAGGACGTATCACCTCAATTAAAAGAGCGCTTTGCGCCAGGAATAACGCACTGTCGTGTTGATGTCATCCCGGTGTCGTGCGCAAGTCGTGTTGTTCTCTGCTGCCCCCCTGCATACTTGCGCCGGGTAAAACATTCAGTCAGGAGTATAATCATGACCATTTTCGACATCATCAGTCACACCCCGTTCTGGGTATGGATACTTTTTGTTTTTCTTATTATGCGGGGTTATGCCGCACTCTCAGAGCGAGAAATGAATGTCAGCCAGTTGTTTATTTTACCGCTGCTCTTTCTGGTTTGGGGGATATGGAGTTTAAAAGAGGAATTTAATTTTAATATTGCTTCATTAACAGGGATGTCAATCGGGCTGGCGTTTGGTATTCTGGTCGGGTGGAAGTTGTGGGAAAATCAACCGCGTTTAAAAAACAAACCACATAGCGAAAAAATCATTCGGGCGGGCACGCCCCTGACGTTGATCTTTATTATTATTGCCTTTGGCTCGAAATATTGTCTGCTGGTTTGGTTATCTTTGCATCCTGCGATGCATCATACAGTGCCATTCAGCGCCTTGTTCGGCGTTATTACCGGACTTGTTGATGGCTTGTTCTGGGGTGGGACACTGAATCTTTTTTCCTCATGGCGCAAAATGTCGCCATATGTACGAGGCGCATAAGCCGTCAGTAAATGATGCGGCCTGCTGTATTAACGCAGGCCCACAACATATTTACTCCTGACTGTTAAGTACAAGCTTATTATAAGCTTCTAAAAGATGCATTTGAGAAACATAGCGGTCTGCGACAAAAGAGATGGCGCCACATTTACCATTGCTAAATGTTACAAACGCAATCTCTATAGCCAGGCTTCTTACAACCGCCCCCGGATAAATACAATTAATCTTACGTTCATAAGGTCTGACGTCGATTAATTCAGCAGGTTTATCCTTAATAAATAAAAGAACTTTCCTCATTTTGCATTCACATTAATAAACACGTACCTGAGTGGAGTGTAATTATTACATCACACTGGCTGGCATATTAATTTCAGGAATAATCTGAGAGCAAATGTTACTTAGCGAAACGGCTCAGATTCCAGGCTTACTTTACTCTCCCCTTCACAGTCGGAAGTAAGCAAACAAAATACAACCAGGAGGATCAGTCAGCATGATTGAAATAATCAAATATTCAAAAGCCATGCGACCATCGTCTAAAGATAGTCATACTTCGTTAATTATTACATGAATTAATTATTTCATTATCAACTATGTCGTTTGAATCACAATATGTCTCTACGGCTAGCGCTTTGATTTAACATTTATGTAATATTTAATAACCATACATAAAAAAACCGGGTATCACACCCGGTTCTTTTTTCTGGCTAAATGCGCGTTACTCGCTCAGTCCACGGTTTTTCAGCATCGGTTCAATCTGCGGATCATGACCGCGCCACTGGCGATAAAGTTCAGCTAAATCAGTACTATTGCCACGGGACAAAATCGCTTCGCGGAATCTTTGCCCGTTTTCACGGGATAAGCCGCCCTGCTCCACAAACCATTGGAAGCCATCGTCCGCCAGCATTTGCGTCCACAAATAGGCGTAATAACCCGCTGCGTAACCACCGCCGAAGATATGGGCAAAATAGCTGCTGCGATAACGCGGCGGTACTGCTGCGATATCAAGCCCTTCGTGGCGAATCGCCTGTGCTTCAAAGGCATCGACGTCGCTGACCTGAGTTGCGCCATCCAGACTGTGCCAGTTCATATCCAACAGCGCTGCGCTGAGCAACTCTGTCATGTCATACCCCTTATTGAACCGGGTACTGCGCAACATTTTCTCGCGTAAGGCTTCCGGCATCGGCTCACCGGTCTGATGGTGGCGGGCATAGCGCGTGAACACCTCAGGATGGCTTGCCCAGTGCTCATTAATCTGCGACGGGAATTCGACGAAATCACGCGGCGTATTGGTACCCGAAAGCGTGGCATAGCGCTGGCGGGCGAACAAACCGTGCAGGGTATGACCAAACTCGTGAAACAGGGTTATGACGTCATCCCACGACAACAGCGCCGTCTGCCCGGCAGCCGGTTTCTGGTAATTACAGACGTTATAAATAACTGGTTTGGTGGATAGTAGCGTCGATTGCTCGATGAAATTCCCCATCCATGCGCCGCCGCTCTTTGAGTCGCGGGCGAAGAAATCGCCATAAAACAGTGCCAGCCCTTCGTCATTCTGGTCAAAAATTTCCCAGACCCGCACGTCCGGGTGGTAAACAGGAATATCGGTACGCTCAACGAAGCGAATACCAAAGAGCTGGTTCGCGGCAAAGAATACCCCTTCGTTCAGTACCGTGTTGAGCGCAAAATATGGGGTTATCTGTGATTCATCGAGATCGTATTTTGCTCGTCTAACCTGCTCGGCATACCACGGCCAGTCCCAGGCCTGGGCGGTAAATCCCCCCTGCTGTTCATTAATGACCTTCTGGATATCCGCCAGTTCGCGTTCAGCGCGGGCGCGTGCCGCCGGGGCAATACCGCGCATAAAATCAAACGCAGCCTGCGGAGACTCCGCCATCTGGTCCGCCATTTTCCAGCTGGCGTAATCCGCAAACCCCAGCAACGAGGCCTGTTGCGCACGCAAGTGCGCCAGGCGTAATACTATTGCTCGCGTGTCATTGGCATCCCCATGCGAAGTACGTGACCAACTGGCAGTAAAGAGATTCTCTCGCGTCTGACGGTCACGCAACGCGGCCAGAGCCGGTTGCTGTGTGGTGTTTAATAGCGAAAGAAGCCAGCGATCTGTCAGCCCTTTTTCTCGCGCGGCATCAGCGGCGGCGGCGATAGCTTCATCGCTCAGGCCGTCGAGTTGGTGAAGATAATCCACCACCAGGCCACCGGCTTTGTCAGCCGCCAGCAGGCGTTGGTTAAACTGGCTGGTGAGCGTCGCCGCCTCCGTATTTAATGCTCTCAGCACACCTTTATCGTCAGCGGAAAGCGTCGCGCCCGCCAGCACAAAACGCTGATACATTACCTCGACCAGACGCAATGATTCATCATCAAGACCGGCTGATTCCCGATTGCGCCAGACAGACTCAACACGCGCAAACAGAGTGTCGTTGAGATAAATATCATTTGCCAGTTGCGCCAGTTCAGCGGAGAACGCTTCGTCCAGTTGCTGTAAAAAATCATTAGTATGCGCGGAGGTCATTGCGAAAAAGACACTGGTTACTCGCGTTAACAGCTCACCACTGCACTCCAGCGGCAACAAGGTGTTATCGAACGTGGCGGGAGCCGGGTTTTGCGCAATGGCGTCAACCTCCGCCCGTTTTTCCTCAACTCCCCGGTCAAATGCGGGGCGATAGTGTTCCTGATGGATAAGATCGAAGCGCGGTGCCTGATACGGCAGCGTGCTGACATCGAAGAAAGGATTCATTACCGACATATTTTACTCCTGAATGCGGTTAGTTACCCCAGACAAGACATCTACGGTATTGGCTGTGATTATCTATCAGTAGCACAAAGTGAAGAATTTTTGCCAGGCTTAACTTAGGTTACCGCCACTGAGCGGTGCGTGTTATGGTAATACACCACAAAAAGCGTTGAGGAACAGCAAGATGATAATTTTGGTTACCGGGGCAACAGCGGGTTTTGGCGAGAGTATCACACGTCGTTTCATCGAAAATGGACACAAAGTTATTGCAACGGGCCGCCGTCAGGAGCGCCTGCAAGAACTGAAAGATCAACTGGGCGACAACCTGTTTACCGCACAAGTCGATGTGCGTAACCGTGCGGCCATTGAAGAGATGCTGGCGAATTTGCCTGCTGAATGGAAAGAAATCGACGTGCTGGTGAATAACGCCGGATTAGCGCTGGGACTCGAACCAGCCCATAAAGCCAGTGTGGATGACTGGGAAACCATGATTGACACCAACAACAAAGGTCTGGTGTATATGACCCGGGCAGTGCTGCCGGGTATGGTGGAGCGCAATCGTGGTCATATTATCAATATCGGTTCCACGGCCGGGAACTGGCCGTATGCCGGTGGCAACGTCTATGGCGCCACCAAAGCCTTTGTGCGTCAGTTCAGCCTGAACCTGCGCACCGACCTTAACGGCACCGCCGTTCGCGTGACCAATATCGAACCGGGTCTGGTCGGTGGTACCGAGTTCTCTAATGTGCGTTTTAAAGGCGATGACGCGAAAGCCGAAAAGACCTATGAAAACACTAACGCCCTGACGCCGGAAGATGTTACCGAGGCGGTCTGGTGGGTGGCTACACTGCCAAAACACGTCAATATCAATACCCTGGAGATGATGCCAGTAAGCCAGACCTATGCGGGTCTGAGCGTACATCGCGCAGGCTAATTTTCCCGCCCCGGCCTGCGGGCCGGGTATGGGAACGGCATCTATTTAATGGTATGGTAGATGGGTTAACCTCTTAAAAAGTAAGTGCGAATGATCGTTGAAACCCAGCTCAACCCGACACAACCCGTCAACCAGCAAATCTACCGTATTCTTCGTCGGGATATTGTTCATTGCCTGATTCCGCCAGGAACGCCGCTTTCTGAAAAAGAAGTGTCGATCCGTTTTGACGTTTCACGTCAGCCTGTGCGTGAAGCCTTTATCAAGCTGGCGGAAAACGGTCTTATTCAAATCCGTCCGCAGCGCGGCAGCTATGTAAATAAAATATCTCTGGCTCAGGTCCGTAATGGCTGCTTCGTGCGCCAGGCCATTGAGTGTGCGGTCGCCCGCCGCGCTGCAGGGATGATGACGGACAGTTATTGTTACCAACTTGAGCAGAATCTTAATCAGCAGCGCACCGCCATCGAGCGCAAGCAGTTAAATGATTTCTTCCAGCTGGATGACGAATTTCACCAGAAGCTTGCGCAAATTGCCGATTGTCAGCTTGCCTGGGATACGATTGAAAACCTGAAGGCGACCATGGATCGTGTCCGCTATATGAGTCTCGACCACGTTTCTCCTCCGGAAATGCTGCTGCGCCAGCATCAGGATATTTTTGATGCGCTGGAGAAAAGAGACGCCGATGCGGTGGATAACGCCATGACCCGCCATCTCCAGGAAATTAGCGGTTCTGTAAAACTCATCAGCCAGGAAAATCGAGACTGGTTTAGTGAAGAGTAACCCCTCTCCTTCTTTCTGTTTTTAAAACGTCGTGCTGTTTTTGCCCGTTAAAAAGTGTGACGTTGATCAAAAACAAAAAATCATCTTAGCAAAAGCGTTTTCATAAGGCGTCCGTGACGGGGACGCCTTCTGCCCCGGCATGTTTTGCGGATGATAAAAGGAGAAACCACCATGATGACTTATGATCGTAACCGTAATGCAATCACCACCGGCAGCCGCGTCATGATTAATGGCACAGGTCGTACCGGGAAAATTGTCGCTATCCATGCCAATGGACTGACGCCAGCTCAGCTGCGTCGTAGCAAAACGGTAGAAGTGGAAGGTTGTGAAGGCCAGTTCGAACCTGTTGAACTGATTCGCCTTGGCCTGCACTAATGGTGTGATGCCGCCCGAGGGCGGCATTTAGATCAGAATTTCGCCGCGTACTGTGCAACTGTGGCTTTCGCCCCGTTCGCCAGCAGTGACTGATAGGCGCGAGTTACCTGCTCAACAAAGGTCACATCTTTCGGCAGTTCAGTACCAAATATCGCTTCAATACCCAGCAGTGCGTTAACGCGAGCGTCCCCTTCGGCGCTGCCCGCCACGGCCTTCTGGATCACAGCCAACAGCGGATCGCTTACTTCAATCGCATTGCCCTGCTCATCAACACCGCCCACATAACGCATCCAGCCAGCAATTCCCAGAGCCAGCAGATCAAAGGCATGCTGGTGAACACGATGCCAGCGTACGGAGTCCAGCATACGCTGCGGCAGTTTCTGGCTGCCATCCATTGCAATCTGCCAGGTACGGTGACGTAGCGCAGGGTTGCTGTAACGCGCAATCAGTAAGTCTGCGTAATGCGCCAGATCAACCCCTTTAACTTTCAGCGTCGGCGCCTGCTCCTGCAGCATCAGGGCATGGGCCGCACGGCGATAGTTGTCGTCTTCCATGCACTCATTGATGTGCTGGTAACCGGCCAGATAGCCCAGATAAGCGAGGAAAGAGTGACTGCCGTTGAGCATGCGCAGTTTCATCTCTTCAAACGGCACCACATCGGAGACAAGCTCTGCCCCGGCTTTTTCCCATTCCGGGCGACCAGCCACAAAGTTATCTTCGATAACCCATTGACGGAACGGTTCACAGGCAACACCCGCCGGATCGCGTACACCGGTCAGTTGTTCAATTTTATCCAGCGTATCCGCCGTCACAGCGGGAACGATACGGTCAACCATGGTTGACGGGAACGTCACATTTGCTTCAATCCAGTCGGCGAGTTCTGCATTGACAGCGCGGGCATAGGCGCAAATTACATTACGCGTTACATGGCCATTTTCCGGCATGTTATCGCAGGACATCACGGTGAAGGCACCGAGCCCTTTGGCTTTACGACGAGCCAGCGCTTCCACAATCACCCCGGCGGCAGATTTCGGCTGTTGTGGATTTTGTAAATCGGCAGCGATAAACGGGTGATCGAGCATCAATTGCCCGCTAGCCGGTGAGTGGCAGTAGCCCTTTTCCGTAATCGTCAGTGACACAATCGCCACCTGCGGTTCGCACATCGCCGCGAGTACTGCTTCCAGGCCATCGACCTGCGCATGCAGCGCGCGTTTTGCGACGCCGACAACACGCGCAGTCCATGCATCAGCAGACATCTCCGCCACGGTATAGAGATTATCCTGCGCTTTCAGATCAGCAATTTGCTGCTCACCGCCAATCAGGTTGACCTCACAATAACCCCAGTCGCTACCGTGCTCTGTTGCCAGAATATCGGCATAGACAGATTGATGTGCGCGATGGAACGCACCGAATCCCAGGTGCACAATGCGAGGGACAAGACGTTGACGGTCGTATGCCGGAACAACAGCATTTGCCTTTAACAGCTGATTTTCCATGGTTTTACTCATTTGATAGTTAAAAATCGCTTCATTGCGGTGTGTGACATCATCATGTTGTAAACCATCTCATTTGATTGGTATGACATCTTTGATGCAGGTCAACTACCATACAAGAAGGATGAGGTTTTGCGGTCTGTTTTAATAAATGCATCACCATCTCTCGCAGAGATGGTGATAAGAAGAGACCAGTAAGTCGGGTTTTACTCGTGTTGTCCCCACTGTTGATACTCACCCTGACGCCGGCGCGGTGCGGTTTCAGGCATCAGCGCAAGCCCCACCACAGAAATCACACCCAATACGATGACATACGCTGCCATACCGTAATAATGACCGCCGGTCATTTGCAGGATTTTCACCGCCACCAGCCCCAGAACACCGCTACCGATTAACGAGCCGACCTGCCAGATCAGGGCAATACCGCTGCAACGAATATGCGTCGGGAATAATTCCGGGAAGAACGAAGCCTGCGGGGCATAACACATGCTGTGACCAAAGGTAATAACCATGACCATCGCAATCTGCGTCAGCCAGTAGCTGTCCTGATTAATGGCAAGGAAGAACGGAATAATGGCAATCACCTGTAATAAGGCTCCGGCGATATAAACCGGCTTACGACCGATTTTGTCGCTTAACGCCCCCATCGCCGGAATGGCAATAATTTCCAGCAGCACAGCGACGATCATGGCATCCATCAGGATATTGGCGCTTAAGTTATTCGCTTTACCGTAGGCCAGCACAATCACGGTAAACATGGCGAAAGTGCAGGCTTCGATTAATTTCGCGCACACCCCTTTGATCACAATGCCCGGATAATGACGGATAACTTCTACAACCGGCCGGGATTCTACCGCTTTAGTTTCGCGAATTTTGGCAAACACCGGCGACTCATCAATACGTAAGCGAATAAACAGGCCAACGATAACCAACAACGCGCTCAACAGGAATGGAATACGCCAGCCGTAATCCATCATTGCCTCTGGCGAGAGAAGACCGTTTAGTAAGGCAAACAGCGCCATCGGCAACAGGAAGCCAGCCGGTGCGCCAATCTGTACCCAGCTCGCAAAGAAACCTCTGCGTGTCGGTATGGAGTACTCGGCGGTCATTAATACCGCTCCCGCCTGTTCTCCCCCGACGCCAAAACCCTGCAATACACGGATAAGGATAAGTAATACCGGAGCCCAGATACCGATTTTTTCATACGTTGGTAATAAGCCGATACAGAATGTCCCCAGTCCTACGATTAAGATCGTGATAACAAGGGCTTTTTTACGCCCGACTTTGTCGCCGATGTGACCAAAGACGATACCGCCCAGCGGACGGGCTAAAAAGCCCACTGCATAGGTAGCAAATGCGGCCAGGGTACTAATAAGAGGATCGGTGGTGGGGAAAAAAAGGTGGCCAAAAAACAGAACAGCCGCCGTACCGTAAGCGAAGAAATCATAATATTCCGCCGCAGTACCGATTGCCGACGCCGTGGCGACACGTTTGATAACAGGTGTGTTATCTGTTGCGTTTTTGATATCCACTGAACTTACCATAATCGTATTCCCAAGTAAGAAGCTTGTTAATTGATCAACGTCCTTATCAACGAGGTGACTACCAGTTCCACAACGTGCCATCTTCCAGCCGGGCAACCGGCAGACAGGCTGGATCGTAGGGATATTTCGCCGCCAGTTTTTCGTCAAACTCGATACCGAGGCCGGGTTTTTCGCCTGGATGCATATAGCCGTTATCAAAGCGCCAGCTGTGCGGGAAGACTTCAAGCATTTGCTCTGAATACCCCATGAACTCCTGGACGCCGAAATTCGGCACCCACAGGTCGAAATGCAGCGCCGCAGCATGGCAAATCGGTGAGAGGTCTGACGGACCGTGCGAACCGGTACGGACCTGGTAGAGCGAAGCGAAATCAGCGATACGGCGCATACCGGTTATTCCGCCCGCATGCGTAATCGTGGTGCGGATATAGTCAATGAGCTGCTCTTCTATAAGCTGCTTGCAATCCCAGATACTGTTAAACACCTCACCCACCGCAATAGGCGTGACGGTATGCTGGCGAATCAGACGAAAACAGGCCTGATTTTCTGCCGGTGTGGGGTCTTCCATCCAGAACATGCGGAACGCTTCAATGCTTTTACCAAAGCGAGCGGCCTCAATTGGCGTCAGACGGTGATGCATGTCATGCAACAGATGCTCATTAAAACCGAATTTACTGCGCACGGCGTCGAACAGTTTAGGGGTGAAATCGAGGTACTTCTCGGTGGACCACTGTTGCTCCTCCGGCCACAGACCTTTGGTTGCCGGTTCGTAGGCCAGACCTTTACCTTTCGCCATACCGTAGGTGGTCTTCATTCCCGGTACGCCACACTGCACGCGAATCGCTTTAAAGCCCATCTCTTTATGCCGCGCGTAATCTTCCAGTACATCATCAATGGTTTGGCCGGTAGTGTGGCAATAGACCATCACCCCGTCACGGGAAGCCCCGCCCAGTAACTGATACAACGGCATGTTGGCGGCTTTGGCCTTGATGTCCCACAATGCCATGTCCACGGCAGAGATGGCCGACATAGTGACCGGGCCACGGCGCCAGTACGCGCCTTTATAGAAGAACTGCCAGATATCTTCGATGCGGTGTGCATCACGCCCCACCAGCTGCGGACAGAGATGATCTTTCAAATATGACGCCACGGAGAGCTCGCGACCATTAAGGGTGGCATCGCCGAGACCCACAATACCGTCATCGGTAGTGATTTTGACTGTAACGAAATTACGCCCCGGACAGGTGACAAAGACCTCGGCCCCAACAATCTTCATTTTTCATTCCTTACACTTTCACTGTGATGGAAGAAAATTATCTTTACACATACTACCATACAAGTATAACGATCAAAAAAGCCGCGTGTGATCACAAAAAGAGGCGCTTATACGCGCCCCCAGCCGGAAACGATGATGAGCATGCCGCAAAGTGCGACGGCGGCTCCCGTCCAGTCATACAAGCTGAGTTTCACTCCATCGACCACCCGCAGCCATACTAAGGCGGTGCAGACGTAGACCCCACCATAGGCGGCATAGACTCTTCCACTGGCGGCAGGATGCAGAGTCAGCAGCCAGACAAAAAGTGCCAGCGCTACCGCAGCCGGAATCAGCAACAGCGGCGTGGCGCCCCGTTTCAGCCACAGCCAGGGTAAAAAGCAGCCGACTATCTCACATAGGGCGGTCAGAAAAAAAAGCAGGGTTGTTTTGATCATCTCTCGCGTTTTCATTATGTCGTGGTTGAACTATCTTAACGGATAACCCACTAATATGTGGACACCCGGCAGGGTATCCGCCCAGGGATGAATCAAGTAGAATTGCTCTGTTGTTTTTAGATCCCCTCAACGAAGGAAATTGCAATGAACATTTCACTTAGCAAACGCCTGTGCCTGACGGCAATGCTGACGCTGGGTGCCATCGTGTACACCGCCAGTGCCCCAGCGCAGACTAATAAGTTAGTGATTGAATCCGGCGACAGCGCGCAAAGTCGCCAGCAGGCAGCCATGGAAAAAGAACAGTGGGATGACACCCGTTCGCTGCGCCACAAGGTCAACAAACGTGTGGAAAAAGAGTGGGATAAAACTGACGTCGCCTTTGACGCCCAGGATAATTGCCACAAAAGCGCCAACGTCAACGCGTACTGGGAACCCAACACCCTGCGTTGTCTTGATCGCCGCACCGGTCGTCAGATTACGCCATAACACCTTTCATGCCACGGGCGTTCCCCCACGCCCGTCTACGCCGCTGTCAAAAAGGATTTCATATGACCGACGTTGCTCATGTCAAACTTCGCCCGCTCGAACGTGAAGATCTGCGTTTTGTGCATCAGTTAGATAACAATGCCAGCGTCATGCGTTACTGGTTCGAAGAACCGTATGAAGCCTTTGTCGAACTGTCAGATTTATATGACAAGCATATTCACGATCAAAGTGAACGCCGTTTTGTGGTGGAGTGTAATGGCGATAAAGCCGGCCTGGTCGAGCTGGTTGAGATTAACCACGTCCACCGTCGGGCCGAGTTCCAGATAATCATCTCACCGGAGCATCAGGGAAAAGGCCTCGCCACCCGCGCTGCAAAGCTGGCGATGGACTACGGATTTACAGTATTAAATCTGTATAAACTCTATCTCATCGTGGATAAAGAGAATGAGAAAGCCATCCATATCTACCGTAAACTCGGGTTTATGGTGGAAGGCGAATTGATCCACGAATTTTTTATTAACGGTGAGTACCGTAATACTATTCGGATGTGCATTTTCCAGCAGCAATACCTGGAAAACCATAAAAGCAGCGGCGGGACATTACTGAAACCCACCGCACAGTAAGTGCGGTGGAAAATGCCATCAATAGTATTCGATGGTGTTCTTAATGCTGTATTTCTTCGCCACAGAAGGCGTCACGCTCGTATCGACAATCTCCAGTTGGCAGGCTACCGGGTTATCATGCTTGTCGTACTCGCAGGTCTGTTTGACATTACCGAGTGGTTTATCATTCAGCGTGCTGACCGACGTATAATCAAGCTTCTTGCCTTTTACATCCGATGGGGTCGAGACAACCGACAAATGCATATCTTTCGAGGTTGTTGATTTCCCCAGCGGATAGCCTTCGTCATCGTAGCGGTAGTTCACTTCCACATCTTTACCGCGTGCGGAAGAGATAAAGCCGCGCTCATCCGTCTCCCAGGTCAGCCCCGCGCTGGGGAATTCCGCCAGCTGGCATTTCCCCTGCAGGCGCAGACGCTTTTCCTGCGTGTCAGCATCGAGGTAATAGTTGGCGTTCAACACCAGTGAAACCCCGGTGTTGTTTTCCACATCGTGCAGTTCCAGTGAATCGAAGCACCCTTCTTTGGACATCGTGCCGCTGACGCGCTTCGATACCTCACCTTTCTCATTCAGTAACGTCTGGCTGAAATCTTTTACTGGACCGCGCAAAGGGTCAAAGTCGAATTCGTTCGAAAAACTCGCCATCTCCGGCGTAAAAGATACAGGTCCTTTGTTGTCATCGCAGCCCGCCAGAATGGCGGCAAGTGCGATGAATATCATCTGTTTTTTCAATAGGTTCACCCAAATATCACAATGCGTTACGCTTATCTTAGCAAATCTTGTAATTATTCGGGCAGTGGCGCTCTCTTTTCATCACAGAAAGAGCGATTTTACCCCCGTCAGGCTCAAGGCAACTCCGCAGACGGCCAGAAGCAATAAAAAAAGCGCCGCGCAGGCAGCAAAACGGCGGCTTTGCGTAACAGGGAGAAAACGTTTGATGGCGACGATATAACCCGCCATGACAGCAAAATCGAACAAGATCCACAGCAGGCAAAGCGTGGTAATGCTGGTGGTAAAATCGCGACTGATAGCAATAAACTGCGGGAAAAATGAGACAAAAAAGAGAATATCTTTGGGATTGGAAATACCGGTGAAAAAACCGCGCGTAAAGCCGCCAGTCTGCACAGCTGTATCACTCTCCCGTACAGACCTGTGCGCCCGAAGTTCGCGCAGTGACTGTACTGCCCCCCAGCCTATAAATAACGAACCCCCGATGCCCAGCAGCGACAGATATCCGCTGTTTAGCGTTACCGCCCCGGCGATAGCGAGAACGGCAAAGGTAATCAATACCAGCGAGGCGAGATTCGTTCCCAGCAGGGTTAAAAAAGCCCTGGCATAACCTACCCGCGCCGCCGTACCGGTCACCAACAGCACGACGGGACCCGGTGTTAAGAGTAAAAAAAGCACTGCAATGATATACGTGCTCAGTAGCGCAAGATTGAATTCAGCCATCATACCTTTCTCCACAACATCTTTGCTGTTCAGCGTAAAGACAGACCCAGCGGAAGAAAAACGAGTTAAACTGGCTTCAACCGTGAGTAAAACTCAATATAAAAAAGCGCTATGAATCAAAACCTCCCTCATCTGTATGCGTTACGCGCCTTTACCGTAGCGGCACAGTCGAGCTCCTTTAGCCAGGCTGCTGAACTTCTCAACGTGACGCCAGGCGCGGTCAGTCGGCATATCCGCACGCTGGAAGATTACTTCGCTTGTCAGCTTTTTGAGCGAAATGGGCCAAAGGTCATGCTTACCGATACCGGGCGTATGCTCGCGGTTCAGTTACAGCAAGGGTTTTCACAGCTGGAGAATGCCTGTCGGCAACTGCGCAGCACCCATGTACAACTACGGCTAAAGGCTCCCTCCACGCTGACGATGCGCTGGTTGCTGGATGTGATGGCTAAGTTCCGGTCGCAACACGCGACACCGGAAGTCGAAGTGTCCAGCATCTGGATGGATATCGACAATGTCGATTTCACCAAAGAACCTTTCGATTGCGCCATCCTGCTAGGCAACGGAAATTTCGGTGCGGGAACGCGCTGTTTACGTCTGTTTGATGAATGGCTGATCCCCCTTTGCGCCCCGGATTTGCTTGATAAGGCGCGCGTTAATCTGGCGTCCTGCGAGCTTATCCACCCCTCACGCGACCGCCGGGACTGGCGGCGCTGGCTTAACAGCAGCGGCTTATATAGCGGGTTGAGTCTGGCTGGCGGCAAAGTGTTTGATACCCTTGAACAGGGCATGCTGGCTGCGATGGGGGGACATGGTGTAACGATTGGCGATCTTCTGCTTAGCCAGACCGCGATGGAGCAGCACCTTCTGGTCGCACCGTTCCCTGTGGCGATCGATACCGGCGATGGTTATTACCTGGTCTGGCCTGCAGATTCAGCAAGGCAAAATAATATCGATAAACTTGCCCTTTTTTTGCAGGAAAATATACCACGCTATATACATAATAATATAACGATACAAAACTAAGATAATGCGCATTTCTGTTTTGGCCTGATTTCGCCTAGCCTTACATCTTCGTCGCCACGCATTTAATGTGATTAATGTATAAGGAGTCGCAAATGAAACATTCCCTCTGGATAGGCGCAATTTTGTTTATCGGTTCGGCATCCGCTTATGCCGCACCGGATTCCTGCGAAAGAGTAAAAAGTGATATACAACAAAAGATTATAAATAATGGCGTACCAGAAACAGACTTTACGCTGACCATCGAACCTAACGACCAAAATAGCGGGTCCGGTGCCCAGGTGGTGGGCCATTGTAGTAATGACAACTGGAAAATTCTTTATACCCGCACCCGTGGGAGCACAAATTCACAATCCGGAGAAATAACGCCGCAAGAGAGCAATAAACCCGCCGCGCAATAAGTGTATTTCCCTGCAAAAAGAATGGGGATTAGCCCTCTTATTGATCCCCATTAAGATCCCTCTGCCTCTCGTTAAGTAGCATTACTCTCATAGTTAGCCTGCTCGTAATTTCAGTGGGTAATATCTTTCAATTATAAGCTATAACGGAGTGAGCTATGTCCATTATTGAGAGTGGTGGCGGGATCAGTCGACGAACACTCGTTAAATCCACCGCGCTGGGTTCGCTGGCGCTGGCAGCAGGTAGTTTTTCTCTTCCTTTTGGCATGCGCACCGCTGCTGCTGCGGTTCAAAGCGCCCTGCAACCTGCAGAAGATAAAGTTGTATGGGGCGCGTGCTCCGTCAACTGTGGTAGCCGCTGCGCGTTACGTTCACACGTACGCGATAACGAAGTCTACTGGGTCGAGACAGATAATACCGGGGATGATGTTTACGGTAATCACCAGGTTCGTGCCTGCCTTCGCGGGCGTTCAATCCGTCGTCGCATCAACCATCCGGATCGCCTTAACAACCCGATGAAGCGCGTGGGGAAACGTGGCGAAGGTAAATTTGAGCGAATCTCCTGGGATGAGGCACTTGATACCATTGCAGGCAGCCTGAAAGGGATTGTGGAAAAATACGGTAACGAGGCAGTCTATATTAACTACTCCTCCGGTATCGTGGGCGGCAACATCACCCGTTCTTCCCCTTCTGCTTCTATCATTGCCCGCCTGATGGCCATTTATGGCGGCTTCCTCGGTCAGTATGGTACTTACAGTACGGCGCAGATCGCCTGTGCGATGCCTTATACCTACGGTTCCAATGAAGGAAACAGCACGTCTGACATCGAAAATACCAAACTGGTAGTCATGTTTGGCAACAACCCGGCCGAAACCCGCATGAGCGGCGGCGGTATCACTTATTTTCTGGAACAGGCGCGCGAACGTTCCGGTGCACGGATGATCGTTATCGACCCGCGCTATACCGATACTGCTGCCGGGCGCGAAGATGAGTAGATCCCTATCCGTCCGGGTACTGATGCCGCACTGGTTGCCGGTATTGCCTGGGTATTAATTAATGAAAATATGGTCGATCAGCCTTTCCTGGACAAGTACTGCGTCGGTTACGACGAGAAAACCCTGCCGGAAGGTGCGCCAGCCAATGGTCACTACAAAGCCTATATTTTAGGCCAGGGCGACGACGGTATTGCCAAAACGCCGCAGTGGGCTTCTGCCGTGACCGGCATTCCGGTCGATCGCATTGTCAAACTGGCGCGTGAGATCGGTCAAACCAAACCTGCTTATATTTGCCAGGGCTGGGGACCGCAGCGTCAGGCAAATGGCGAGCTGACCTCCCGCGCTATCGCGATGTTGCCTATCCTGACCGGCAACGTCGGTATCAACGGCGGGAACAGCGGCGCGCGTGAGTCCACCTATACCATTACCATTGAACGCATGCCGATGCCGGAAAACCCGGTAAAAACCAAAATATCCTGCTTTACCTGGACCGATGCCATAGAGCGTGGCCCGGAGATGACCGCCTTGCGTGATGGTGTTCAGGGTAAAGATAAACTCGATGTCCCCATCAAATTTATCTGGAACTATGCCGGTAACACCATCACCAACCAACATGGTGACATCAACCATACCCATGACGTTTTACAGGACGACAAGAAATGCGAAATGATTGTCGTCATTGAGAATTTCATGACCTCATCGGCAATGTATGCCGATATTCTGCTGCCCGATTTAATGACCGTTGAGCAGGAAGATATCATCCCGAACGATTACGCCGGGAACATGGGATATCTGATTTTTATCCAGCCGGTTACCGCACCGAAATTCGAGCGCAAACCGATTTACTGGATAACCAGTGAAATCGCCAGACGCCTCGGGCCGGATATTTACCAGAAATTCACCGAAGGGCGCACCCAGGAAGAGTGGCTTAAGTACCTTTACGCCAAAATGCTGGCAAAAGATCCCCTACTGCCCTCCTATGACGATCTGAAAAAAATGGGGATTTATAAGCGTAAAGACCCCGCCGGACACTATGTGGCCTATAAAAAATTCCGTGACAATCCGCAGGCCAATCCGCTGAAAACGCCATCTGGCAAAATTGAAATCTACTCCAGCAGCCTTGCCAGGATTGCCAGCACCTGGGAGATACCCAAAGGGGAAGTAATAAGCCCTTTACCGGTCTACGCTTCAACGCCGGAGGGCTGGGATGACCCGGCGCGTCATAACTATCCGCTACAGCTTTTTGGTTTCCATTACAAATCCAGGACACACTCCAGCTACGGTAATATCGATATCCTCGAGGCGGCCTGCCGCCAGGAAGTGTGGATTAACCCGATTGATGCGCAAAAACGCGGCATTGTCAGTGGGGATGTGGTCAGGGTGTTCAACGGCCGTGGTGAAGTACGCATTGCTGCCAAAGTGACACCGCGCATCATGCCGGGAGTCAGCGCCATGGGCCAGGGCGCCTGGCACAACGCCGATATGAATGGCGATCGCATTGACCATGGCGGTTGCGTGAACACGTTAACGACCCATCATCCGTCGCCACTGGCGAAAGGTAACCCGCAGCACACCAATCTCGTCGAAATCGAAAAGGTTTAAGGAGTAACCGATGACCACACAATATGGATTTTATATCGACTCCGCACGTTGCACCGGCTGCAAAACCTGTGAGCTGGCGTGTAAGGATTACAAGAACTTAACCCCGGATGTCAGCTTCCGTCGCATCTATGAATACGCGGGGGGAGACTGGCAGGAGGATAACGGCGTCTGGCACCAGAACGTTTTCGCCTATTACCTCTCTATCGCCTGTAACCACTGCGAGGATCCGGCCTGTACTAAAGTCTGTCCCAGCGGGGCGATGCATAAACGCGAAGATGGTTTCGTGGTGGTGAATGAAGATATCTGCATCGGTTGCCGTTACTGCCATATGGCCTGTCCTTACGGTGCGCCGCAGTTCAACGCGGAAAAAGGTCATATGACCAAGTGCGATGGCTGCTACAGCCGTGTCGCCGAAGGCCATAAACCTGTTTGCGTGGAATCCTGCCCGTTACGCGCGCTGGATTTCGGGCCGATTGAAGAGCTGCGTAAAAAGCACGGGGAGCTGGCAGCTGTCGCCCCGCTCCCTGCTTCGCACTTCACGAAGCCGTGCATTGTGATTAAACCTAACGCCAATAGCCGCCCGACAGGGGATACGACGGGCTACCTGGCAAATCCGCTGGAGGTGTGAGATGGGAAACGGATGGCATGAGTGGCCGCTGGTCCTGTTCACTGTATTAGGGCAATGCGTGGCGGGTGGCCTTATCGTCACCGGCATAGGATGGATGGCGGCGAAAGACGATGCGCCCGGTCAGCGGCGCATTGCGCTGCACATGTTCTTTCTTTGGGCGCTAATGGGTATTGGTTTTATCGCCTCCATGATGCACCTCGGTTCGCCTGTGCGCGCACTTAACTCACTAAACCGGGTGGGCGCGTCCGCGTTAAGTAATGAAATCGCTGCGGGGTCGATCTTCTTCGCCGCAGGCGGCTTCTGGTGGCTGGTGACGGTGCTGGGTAAAATGCCGGCTGCGCTGGGAAAAATCTGGCTGCTGGTCAGCATGGTGCTGGGCGTCATGTTTGTCTGGGCCATGAGCCGTGTCTATCAGATTGATACCGTTCCGACCTGGCATAATGGTTATACCACCGCCGGGTTCTTTCTCACTATGCTACTCGGCGGCCCGTTACTGGCGGCACTGCTGCTGCGTCTGGCGCAAATCAGTTTCAATGGCACCCTTTTCGCCTCGCTGAGTGTGATAGCGTTGCTGGCAAGCCTCGGTCTGGTTATTCTGCAAGGGATGAGCCTTGCCGGGATCCACAGTTCCGTACAGCAGGCCAGCATGCTGGTGCCCGCCTGGAGCGAAATGCAGGTCTGGCGTATGGTTCTGCTGGCTGCAGGTCTCGGCTGCTGGCTCTGTCCATTGATCATGCGAAAACAGCCACGTGCTGCCAGCCTGCTTCTCGGTATCGTACTGGTAGTTGCAGGCGAGCTGATGGGCCGTGGTCTGTTCTATGGGTTACATATGACTGTCGGTATGGCAGTTGCGGGTTAAGCAGAGATGCAGGGAACGTAATGACTGACACTTTATACACAAACGATTTCGCCTTTTCAGCACGCGTTCTGGGCGCGTTATTTTACTACCCGCCGGAAAGTGAGCAGACACAGGCGCTGATCGCAGCATTCAGCCAGGGTGAATGGCATACACAATGGCCGCTGGCGCCAGAGGCGCTGGCACCTCTCGTACCCTTATTCTGCGCTGAAAGCGAGGAAACGATCCCCCAGGCATGGCAGCGGCTGTTTATCGGTCCGTGGGCGTTGCCTGCGCCGCCATGGGGATCCGTCTGGCTGGATAAAGAAAACGTTCTCTTTGGCGAATCCACCCTGGAGCTTCGCCAGTGGATGCGTGACAACCAGATAGTCTGGGATGCCAGCCAGAATGAGCCGGAAGATCATTTTGGTACCCTGCTGATGCTGGCAGCCTGGCTTGTTGAAAATCAGCGCGACGCCGCCTGTGATGAGCTCCTTGCCTGGCATCTTCTTCCCTGGGCCGGGCGCTTTCTTGAGGTTTTTGTTGCAGAAGCCCGCCACCCGTTCTGGCAGGCAGCCGGTAGGCTTGCCCAATTAACGCTCAGTGACTGGCAGAGCCGTTTATTAATGCCTGTTGCCCAAAAAGCCTTATCCCGGTAATACCTGACACTGCGCCCTTACGTGACAACGTCACTTTAAGGGCGCGATTTTAAGACAATTCTTTAGCCACCCTCTTAACCGTTATCCCATCAGCGATAGCGTAAATCATCTGCAAAATCCGCATCTTAAAAGATTCTCTTTCGACTGGAATCATTCCCAGGTGCTTGCTATAGCTCAAATACCCTGCCGAACATGGCATAACAACATGCAACCCTCCGTTGCCATAACGCATGCACACAGGGAGACACACTGCAATGCACACTTCCGCACTCTCACGCGCCTTGCTGTTTACTGCGGCGATCGTCGTCGTACTGGCGCTCCTGGTCTGGGGTATTGGTCTGGATACCATCAGAGCCCGCCAGGTGGATTTGATTTATCTCGGGCAACAGCACCTTATTCTGGTGTTCAGTTCCATGTTCTTTGCTCTGCTGGTCGGTATTCCCAGCGGGATTGCGCTTAGCCGCCCGGCTGCGCGCGGTGTCGCCGAATACGTCATGCAGATTTTTAATGTCGGTAATACCCTGCCGCCGCTGGCCGTGCTCGCCCTGGCGATGGTCATCATCGGAATTGGTGATAAACCCGCCATTATCGCCCTTTTCCTGGCCTCACTGCTGCCCATTGTGCGTAATACCTATGCAGGACTCTGCTCGGTTCCGGCAGCACTGCTGGAAGCCGCGAACGGCATCGGTATGACCAAATGGCAAAGGCTCTGTCAGGTTGAGTTACCCAATGCGCTGCCCGTGATCCTCTCCGGGGTACGTATCGCCACGGCAATCAATGTGGGCACCGCGCCGCTGGCCTTTTTAATCGGCGCCAGCAGTTATGGTGAGCTGATCTTCCCGGGCATTTATCTGAACGATTTCCCGACATTGATTCTGGGAGCGGCGGCTACCGCTCTGTTTGCCCTGATTCTGGACACGCTGCTGGCAGCGCTCGGGCGTTTTCTGAGCCCTCACTCGGCCTGATAATAAGAAAAGGAATCCCTATGAGACTGACTTCCCGCCTGTTGGGGCTATTGAGTGCAACGCTGCTTTTTACCGCCAGCGTGCACGCCGCCCCGCTGATTCTGGCGACCAAAAGCTTTACTGAGCAGCACATTCTCTCTGCCCTGACCATGCAGTATCTGCAAAAGAAAGGGTTTCAGGTGCAGCCGCAAACCAACATTGCCACGGTGATTTCCCGCAACGCGATGATCAACAAACAGGTTGATATGACGTGGGAATACACCGGCACCTCGCTAATTATCTTCAATCATATAAAAGAGCGTATGACGCCTGAGCAGTCTTACGAGACGGTAAAACGTCTGGATGCCAGACACGGTCTGGTGTGGTTAAAACCTGCCGATATGAATAACACTTACGCCTTTGCGATGCAGCGTAAACGCGCCGAGGCTGAACATATCAACACCATGACCTTTTAATTTTTAAAATCGACAAATATCGTCCAGGAGCGCCGTATTTCACGGTTGGGCATAATAATCGATTAATGATGTTTCCGAACTTTGGCGAACTTTATCAAGCTAAAATGTCCCACCGGTGCCCCATAGACAATTCACTGCAGCCCAGACGGATAAAGGCCTTGCGCTAAACCTCCGGTCGAAAATACCCCACTGATTCGTTGCAAGATGAGCGATCACTTGACGCCGTATAAACACCCAGCCAATAATAACTGTATATCCAACCAGTGACTTGACTGAGGTAGCTATGTTAGTTGAGCTCGTTTACGACAAAAGAAATGTTGAGGATTTACCCGGCGCGAAAGACATCATCTTGGTTGAACTGACAAAGAGAGTTCACAAGATTTTCCCAAGTGCAGAGGTGAGAGTGAAACCTATGCAGGCAAACGCGCTGAACAGTGATTGCACGAAAACGGAGAAGGAGCGACTCAACCGCATGATCGAGGAGATGTTTGAAGAAGCAGATATGTGGCTCGTTTCGGATTAAACATTTAAAAGTTGATTTAACTGTAGCGCTTACGGTAGGACGTTTGGTGTCACATAGACGCAAGATACACGTCAGCAAGAAAAGGTTTGTCTCGTTCCATTTTTGGCCATGAGCGCGAGCGACTATTCAAAAATTTTCATCGTTCGGGCGTCACGATATTTTCCTGAAAAGAAGCCGTGAAGGGGGAATCTTCACGGCTGTGATAATTTCTCGCCGGGACAGTGACGACGAAAAACGTGGCGTACGTCTACGCTCAGTAAGTTTTTACTTATTATCTTATATCGACAAACTTTACTTCGGAATTTTTGCCATCCGGCAACTCACTGCCCAAATCAGAGTAAAATAAAATCGATTTCTGAGGATGAAGACTTAGACTCTGCTGAACATAGCTCTTTGTTTACCGAACAATTTACCGAGGACGATGGATAGACACCATATAATGAAGGAACAAAATAGTATCCTACCGATATTATTCGGATCATTTGCAATACCAACTACAGCGAAAATAATACCGAGACCTATACCTATCCATTCATATTCTCTTATAGGTTCGTACGTAATCCGAGCTGTGCAGCCGTGGCAAAATTTTGACTTCCAAACGCTTTGCTTGCCGCAGAAGGGACAGGTGATTTTTTTAACACTGTCTTCGATTCTGTGTTTTTCTTGAACTGCTTCAATCTTGCTCAGCTTTTCAAGGGCCCTTTCGTTGCCCTCTTCACCCGCCCGACGAAGATACTCCTTCCCCTTTTCATAGTCACCCTGTTCAATGCACATCTCGCCCAGTGACATCAGAGCTATCTCATTTCCCTGTGCTGCAGACTTTGATAACCATTCGATGGCTTTTTTTTCATCTTTAGGCACACCCTTTCCATATCGATATGAGTTTCCGAGATTATTTTGTCCGTAGCTGTCTCCCTTGGCTGCGGCGATTGAGTAATACTCAACAGCCCTAGAGGGGTCTTTTGGAAACCCGTGGCCTCGTTCGTGAAGAAGCCCAAGCCAAACCAGGGAATCAAGATCTCCTTCTTCTGACGCTAACGTAAACCACTCAATGGCCTTCGAATAATTTAATGGGACACTGTCGCCATCCTTGTACATATAGCCCAGAATAAATTTGGCTATAGTGCTTCCCTGGTTAGCTGCCTTGGTCAGCCACTCGACGGCTTTATTACCGTCTTTCTCAATCCCGTCACCATCACGGTACATCTTTCCGAGTTTAATTTGGGCATCAATATCGCCCGAACAGGCAGATGCATAGACCGGATTAAAACCGCGGTCAGAAGCTGAATTTGATTTAAGTTCTTCCATTTCTAAAATAACCCTCAGAGAATTGCTGTGCAATCAATGATCGCCTATATGTTAGTGCGGACATATACAACATTGGCACTCTTTAATTTGGATTAAGTCTCGTGAGTCCGCTGATAACATTGTCGAAAATATCTTATTCACAATATCATCATTCAGTTTCAGCTTTGAAGATATATGTTTCGAACTTTTCAGTTAAAGTCATGTTAAATCAGAAAAAGGGGCGCAACTTTGCTATTGATGAAGTACTGCACCCGTCCAATCGCCTCAACTCCTTCAACACCATCACTCTCGATCGCTTTCCCTCCTTCCGTAATGAAGGACTGCCTCGTCAGTTTCGCGAACTGCTGACGTCCATACAGAGACAGAGCGACAGTGCATCACTGTTCCAGTTTGCCGGGGTTGGCCTTGACGACGATATAGCCGTTTCAAGTTCTCCTGTCCAGTAAACGCGATAAGCAACTGCATCTTGATCCTGTAATCTGGGGTTACTCTCCCTGTTGGTGGGATAAAGCCCCGTTGATTTATGCTCGCGTCAAGACAGCAGCCATCAGCAGAACATTTTAACCACTATGGCAGGATGGTCGGGTTATCTGCTTTGCTGGTGGCTCGTTTGAAGAACAAGGAAGGCGATAACAAATAGGTGCAGGGTGTATTACTGGAAACGTGTGAATCGGCGGATGACTGGTTATTTCGCTGACAATAGAAATCTCAATGAACCTCCACATGGAAATCTGTTATCTGATTCGCGAGTTAGTAAAGGATTTTTTATAAGTCGCAGGTTTACCTCTTTATTTCTTTTGTGTATTTTATCGTCATGGAGAGCGGTATTATTGTTGGGATAAGGGGTAGTTATCTTATGGCTAAAGCTGATGAGTTAACCTTTACGGAGTTTTCATCGATCAACAGCAGGCTTAGGCAAGTTAGCGACACTTGGGCTGATTTGTGGGTTACTATCTACTACACTAAGATAAATGTTGGGAAATTGCTGGTATTACGATTTGAAGATGTTACGGAGTCAGACTTACCATTAAAAAAAAATGAAATTATTCAATTACTGGCTGCGAATCCTGTAAGGCATATTATCCAGAAACGCCGTTCATTATACCCTAATGACGAATTTATATTTCAAAGCCATTCTAATAGAGTCAAATCCATAGCGAAACCGGTGACAGTGGTTGCATTTAACCAAGCGTTGCGTGATAGTGCCAAGTATGTCACCGATAAAAACATCAGCAGTAACAGTGCGCGAAGAGTACAAAATATAATACATAAAGCTGCATAGAATAATAAATCACTGCTAGTGAAAACAATGAGTTACTTTTTATTATATATTTAAAGGAAGGTTTATGGTTGTAAAACGAACTTCCACTTTCTGTCTGCTTTTTAAAAAGAATCATTGATACGATATGAACCGCAAATTTAAAACCTCTTCGAATATACTAATATTCAAAAACTGTTTATGCAGCAACACGCTTATCTACGTTTGGAATTTTTTCTTTCCAGCCCGCCATTAAAACAACGGCGGGATTTTTTATGCTGCGTGTTTGAATACCCTTCAACAATCAGAAGCGAACTATACGAAAACTTTTCTTTTTCCTTCCCTAAAATTAAACCGACTATAGCGATAGAGATTATATAAGCGGGCAGATCAATGTCATTCCTGACTATCAATTTTCAGCACTGAATAACGCTTTGATTACTCTGCCGCTGGTTCCTCAGATTTTTTCGGTTCCATTGCAGCAATACGAGCAGTCAGATCGTCGATTAGTTTCTGTTGGGCCTGTATCGCCTGGGTGAGTTTGGCGATCATCGGAACCTGATTCAGATAATATGCATCGGGGTTATTCGGGTCCGCCTCGATGTCGTAATCCTCTGGCAGACCCTTCCCACTAACGCATTCCGGGGAGACCTTAACCAGATCGTTCGCGATAAAGCCCAGCATGGTTTCTGTTTCTGGAATAATTCCACGCGCTTTCATTTTGAAGTACGCAGGCATCCACCCCATAACTTCGGCAAGAGATTCTGCTGCGTTATTAGCGTATCTAATGCTATTTTTCAGTCCCTTATCAGATGTGCTTAACAGGTTTACAGCACCAATGTTGATACTGTCAACCCAGGCTTCTAATTGAGAAGAAGTATTCCAGTAAAATTGCCAGGTATTGACCTGATATGGGCCGATACTGCCCTGCTTACCCCGGATACCTCTTACTTGCTGAATAAATGAGTCGCCCATTACGATAGTCCCGCCAGAACCCGACCCCCATGCAATATTCAGATTTCCGTCTGAGCAATTCAGTCCCCACAATGCATTCGCATCACCGTTACCTCTGTATATATTCAGTGCTCCTGCATAGTTTGTACCACCAGCACGAATCCCCCCATTAACACGGAAAGAAATGTTACCTGTAGCGGCAGTAACTTCTAACGCATTGGCTTCTGCATGGATTATAGCCATCAAATCGCATTGCGCCTTATCCAGTTCGCTGGGCTGCGTTGTCGCGTCGGGGTGGCTATGCACAACAGCCGTTACCGTTCCCCAGTCTTCGGCTGCGGCGTAGTCTTCCGGGCAAAGGACAAAATTGTCCTCCGGTGCCACGGCAAGATTACGACACGGGAAATACTGCTCAATGCGGCTTTTCTGTGCCACGACACCACAACATTCACGAGGATATTCACCGGCGGCATGCGCCATGATGGCATCTATGGTTTTCTGACGCATATCAGCTCCTGATGAGTGACGTGCCTGGGAATCCACCAAAGGAAAGTTCGTTATTTTCACCGAACCGTAACTTGCACGCCGTTAGCGTGCCGTTGCACTGGTCTAATGAAGGATCAGTTACCGGGTTGTTGTTTTTGTCGAAGTAGTTCGTGCCTGCATAGTCACAGCCATCACCGCTGCGGTACTTACCACGAATACACCAGGAGCAGAGAGAATGAAGCTGCCGGGTCGGGATCATTAAACCCTGCAGGTCCATCGGGCTGGTTAGCCGAAACTCGATAGCCTCTGATGTTTCGGTATTTTTCCCGTCGATATACCAGACCTGCAACTTTTCCTGAGCGGGATCTGCCGTGGCATTGCCGGAAGGGAAATTACGCGCATCCAGATACTGCGCCAGCGTGTCGTGTACCGTTACCGTCGCTTTCAACAGGTCGTCATATGCAAGGCACAAAGCCGTGATGGAGCCGTCAAGGTTCGCCACTGTCAGTTTTGGCGTGGCGCCACTGCCGGTAGTCGATTTTTCCAGTCCGTTAATCTGACAGGGCCAGGCTTTGTATTCGTTACCCTGCCACCAGATGGATTTAGCCGGAAGCGTTGATTCATCACCACCTGCTACGGTTATTTCTGCCGGGGTATGAGCAATATTGTGACTGTGAAATCGTAGCACCGCCCCCACACCAAAAGAGGTACCATCAACTTCAAAAAGCCGGATTTCATTTCCCGGCTCCAGTTTTTGATAATCATTATTCAGACTCATGGTGCAAACGCCTGTTCAAAGGTTGCAGTGATGGTAATTAGTTTTTTACTTTTAACGATGAGTTGCAGGCTGTCAGCCTGAACACGCCATAATGCGAGTTCCCCATAGGGGGGCTGAAAAGAAAATGACTTTGTTTTATGGCTCCGGAGAAACGCATAAATTTCAAGTGCAGTATCTTTATTCCCTGTATAGGAAAATGCGTAATTCAGGGTCTCCGAATTAAGCCCATTTCCACTTACCTGCGTATAACCGTCACCAAACTGAACCTTACGGATATTATCTTTGACGGTGACAGCAGGCTGTCCCGATGCCAGAATTTTCCAGGCAAACGCATCAATAGCCATATTTACCTCGTTTTGGTCAGAGCCCAAATCATTCCACCCGGTCGGGATTCTCTTTCAATGCCTTCCCGAATAGATTTGTCGACAACCTGCTGATAAGCCCGACCAAGCGCATCAGCATTTGCCGAACCCTGTTGACCCTGAGTGGATTGTGGCGTCGTGACAGATACGGGCGCATAGACACTAACGCCAGTCTGCAGACTGCCCGATGTGGCATTGCCGACGAACCCGCCAGAGGCATACCCTCGCATCAGGCGATAAAGGTTTCCCACGCCGAGGCGCGCTGTCGATTCTTTGGTGAAGACGAACTCACCACCATGAACAATCCCCTTTGGCTCGTATTTTCCCCCATCTCCGGTATATCCGCCGACGTCGAATTTGGGGTAAGAAGGAACGGCAAAAGACTGGCCCGATGCGGCGGGTTTAACCCCTCCACCAATCCAGCCCATTGCCTGCTGCACGGTGTACGCCACAATCAGTTGATTAGTGATCTGCACCAGCATTTTCAGCATGGAAGTCGTGAAACTTTTAAAATTTGATTTCCCGGTGGTAAATACCGCCGTCATCTGGTCTGCCAGTCCCGTGAAAGCTGCTTTTGACACATCCCTGACCGAGGTGAAAACATTGGTCGCATCGCTCTGGTATTCCGCCCAGCCGCTTTTCGCACCCGCCACCCAGTTCTGGCGCAGTGCATCCTCAGCCTCATATGTTTTTTGCTGTTCAAGTACAACCCGCTGCTGTGCGGCCGGGTTGAATTTGTAGGCCTCATTCAGCCGGGACAGTGTGGCCTGTCGCTCTGCTTCACGGGCAGACGTACCGCTGTCCTGAGCGGCAATTGCTGCCCGTTTCGCCGCCTGTTGCTCGGCAAATCGACTGGCCTGATCTGCCAGTTGATTCAGTTTTTGCTGAACCGCCACTTTATCGCCTAAATCAGCGAGCTGGCGCTTGTATTCCAGTGTCTCGCTCTTGTGCGCTAACAGGGATTTTTCCTGAGCTGAAAGGGCACGGTGCCGACTGGCTTCTTCCAGAACAGCGTACTGATTTTCCGTATTCCAGAGGTCTTTGCGTTGCTGGCTGATAACATCATTAACACTGGTATGCTGCTCCAGCGTTTTTAGCTGCGACTGCAATGCCTGTAATTCCGCGCGTGCAGTATCCTGCGCTTTATCTCCGGCTGAGGTTTTTGTTTCTGCCGTTTTGGGGTCGGCATACCGCTTTTCGATCCCGGCCTGGAGCATCTTATATTCAGACTCAGAAAATTTACCGCGGTCTTTCTCCAGCGCGGCCAGCTCTCGGGCACGTTTTATTGCATTAGATTCGTATTTTTCCCGGAAGTTATTAGCGCGAATTGATGCTGCCAGATTATTTGCCTGAGCCTCAGCCGACTTGTTATGAACAGCCGCCATGTCGCCTTCGAGGGCCAATGCTCTTTCAAGTACATCAATTTCCGCCTCGGTTGATGAAACAACGTTCTGCTGCTCGATGATTTTTTGTCTGGAAAGCTGATCCTGGAAATTACTACTTTGTCGCCCGTACCCGTAATCGGGCGAAGATGCGGGGAAAGCAGTTAGTGTTTTAAGTGAAGATTTTTGAGCTTCGAGGCGCTCCTTAAGACCTGACAAAGTCTGCTCAGGTGATACCTCCCTTCCCACATTAAGCATTTGATCCCAGGCAGCTCCGGCGGCATCCTTGATGTTTTTCCAGAGTGTTTCAATAGTCCCGAGGTTTTCCTGAATAAGCGATGAACGCGATTTCAGCGCATCCGCATAACTTTCTACTGCGACTCTTGCCGCCCCCGTTGTATCCCCTTCTCTCTGTAACGCGGTGATATGTTCATAGACGGATGCCGTCAGAAAATGATACTGCTCATTGAGTGACAGCGCGGCCTTAACCGGGTCATCTGCAATTTTCGAGAATTCAGCAATCGTTTTCTCAACTGCCTTCCCGGTGGCTTCCTCCATAGCAACAGCAGAAGAGGCGACCGCCTCCAGCATGTTCCCCTTTAAATTGCCCGTCCCTACCGCTGCCGCCAGTGCGGCGGCATACTTCCCGACCTCCCCGGTACTGTCACCCAGCTTACGGGCCATACCATCGAGCTGGCTGGCAGTTTTCCCGGCGTAATTCCCGGTCAGGATCAGTTGTTCGGTATATTCATCCAGCTCGTTTGAGCCCTTATACCATGCATACGTCAGCAGCCCGACGGCGACGGCCAGTGCACCAACCCCCAGGGTAAACAGCGACAGAATCCCGGTCGTCGGGGGCGCTTCGTGGGCAGACGAGGGACGCCATTTTGTGTCCCGGATGTCCCGGCCTGGGGAGCTTTCCACAAGCGTCATCCCGCTGGACATAAAGGTGGTGGTACGCTTCGACCCCAGGGAAAAAGCATCACCCTCCCCGTCGATATCTTCCGGGAAGCGGTCATAGTCCGTCAGCGCCACACTTTTATAGTCAGACGACGACATGATGTTGACCGACGGCCAGCCGAGTTTGAGGTAGTTACCGGCGCGAAATGTGCGGTCGTGGACGTTGTTGTCATTACGGCGTGGGCTGAGCCGTGATCTCACTTCCGGGCTGCAGCGGAAAGTGCGGTCGAGACGCTTCTTGGAGTGCTCACGCGCTTTCTCTTCCGATACCTGAATAACCAGCATGTCAGCGGGATCGCAGACAATGTTGTAAACAATCCAGCCATCAATCAGGCCGATGGTTTTCCCGGTTCGGGCTGGACCGACAAACACCACAGCATCATATTCACGGGATGCCAGGCAGTTCATCGGCTCGATAATGTAAGGGGTCAGATTCGGATCCCACTTCACAGAGTGACCCGCGCCAATGGGTACGTGCATAAAATCTCTGACCGCATCGGCCACCTTCATACGACGCGGGGCACGTAACATGCCGGAGACATCACGACGGGTCCCCTTGGCTGATGCCCGTTTCGCCATCAGTCCTCCTCTGGCTCTTCCTCCTCTGCTGTGGCGTCCATCACTTTCTGCGCGATCTGATCACGAAGTTCGTCGATCACATCCTGCACACGTGAGACTGCAACTGGCGTCAGCGCACAATCTCGCTCAAGAATGTCCGGGAGCGTTTCAAGCACAGTAACGACAGCTTTCGCCATCAATGAAAATTCTCTGGTTACGTCTTCGGCGGGGATAAGTTGCTGCGTATCGACCTCAAATTTCAGCCGCTCATTTTCAGCCTTCCAGTGCGCGAGCCTGTCTGCCGGCTCCATCTCTTCCACGTTTGCCGTGGAAACGGTGGGGATCATCAGTTCGCTCAGAATATCAGTAACCAGATAAAGCTTGAGCTTGCTGTTACTGCCTGCTGCCGGAGCAACATTTTTCAGCCTGGCGGCAACCGTCTGGCGATGGACGCCAGTGATCCCGGCTAGCTGGTTGATATTGAGTTTTAAGGCCGCGATTTCCTGGTCCATGATGGTGAACACTTTTTGTACGATTCGACATCATTGATTAACCGGGTCCCGGAAAATCAATAACCTGCACACATGATGATGATGACTATAAAATATGAAAACCAGCCGATTCCCGCGAGTCCGCCGCCCCGTGGCAAAGGCCCCCTCCGGGAGGACCCGCTCAAATGATAAAGATTATCATTTTCATAAATAGGTATTTTGACGTTCAAACGGAGGTGTTCAGGTTCTGGTGCGGAAGGCGTACAGCACACCACCAGGCTTAAGAGCATTGGCAATGGCATTATTCACAGCCTGGTTAATGCTTTTTGCAATAGCAGCCTGAGCAGAGGCCAGATCCGCCATCGCCGCATCTTGTCGGGCTAGTGCTGCTTTTGTCGCTTCAATAACAGCGTTAGCCGCCTGCTGGATTTGCTGCTGGATGGTGGGTTCACCGCTGGCGCTGACCTCACCCGTCACTTTGAAACGGTCAGCCTGGAACACCACCGATTGCTGCTCGTCACCAGTTGGTATATTCAAAAGCCATTCAGCATGAATACTGCCATCTTTGATGACGGCATCATTGATGAACGTCTGACCGCTGAGGACTTTAAACACATCACTCTTACGGATTGAGTCCAGCACCTCATCAATGGTCGACTGTAGCTCGGAAGCATCAATTGAAGTCTCGATTACCAACTCTCTTACAGAACGTGGAGGCCGCTTGCCAAATTTGCTGTGCACCAGATAGTTGATGGCGAACTCTTGCCCGGCAGATGTGAGAAAGTTGAAATGATGCTCACCACCGAACGGCGTTACCGTGTCCTGCGTCATCATGTAGCGGCGCTTTGATATTTCGGTCTACCCATCCAAGCGCCTTATCACGCTCGACGGCGTTTACCTTCTTGCACTGTGCTTCCGTTGCGCGTTGGCCTTTAACAACTGGCTTACCGTCAATGACCGTTACGCCGTGACACAGTGACCAGACACCACCCGGATCGACAACTGCCACCAGCGCATTACCTTCTTTCTCGCTGATGAACTGATCAAACAGTACCGGTGCTGATGCGCCTGCAGCGATGAGAGACAACATTGCCGCGCTAAGCTTTGCCCTGTTTGCCATCACTCACCCCTGGCGGCTTTGCGCCGATCCTCTTTGATTTTGAAATACAGATTGGTCAGATACGTCAGCAGACCAAAAAGAATACTGGCGAGAACACCAATTGC